>JASFRE010000180.1:0-8028 GCA_050115055.1 Candidatus Eiseniibacteriota bacterium
CGCGGGCACGCGGCGTTCAGCTACGGGTCGCTGTCGACGCGCCGCTACCAGGGCAGCCTCGGGGCGACCCTTGGTGACTGGAGCCTGCTCGGCGTCGCCACGCACTTCGCCACGCATGGCAACTTCCGCTTCCTCGACGACAACGGCACCCCCTACAACCCGTCCGACGACACGATGAGCGAACGCGTCAACAACGCGCTCGCCGAGGAGGAGCTGTTCGTGAAGCTCGGCCGGCCACTGGCTGGCGGCACGCTGGTCGTCGCCGACCAGCTGCTACGCCGGCGCCAGGGTCTGCCCGGTCACGGCTCCTACCAGTCACTGACCGAGGCGCTGGCGCGCACCTACAACCTCCTCCACGCCAGCTGGAGCGGACCGTGTGCCGGTCGTCTGCCGCTCGAGGTGACGGCCGGTCTGTTCGTCGCCCACGAGGTCCGGCGGTTCGAGGACCGTCGCGCCAAGCGTCCCCCCGCCAAGCCGGACGTCGAGAACCGCACCGTCTCCTGGGGGGGCACGCTGCGCTGGTGGCTGCCGCTGCCGGATGACCGTCAGTCGCTCCGGGGGCTCGTCGAGTTCCGCGACGAGGGCTTCCGGACGCGCGAGACCTTCGAGCGCACCACCGATGGACCACGCCAGGGCCGGCGGTCGTTCGTCGTCACCCTCGAGGACGAGATCCGGCTCGCCCCGGACTGGCTGCGCCTGGTGCCCGGCGGCCGCTACGAGCGGCTCGCCGATCGCACCGCGGCGGTGCCGGACGACGCCTTCCTCCACCTCTACGTACGCAGCATCGCCGACACGACGCTCGCCCGCTCACGCCTGACCGGCAGCCTGGGGGCGATCGCCGAGCCGGGTGCCGGCCTGACCTTCAAGGCCAACTACGGGCGCTACCACCGCGAGCCGGCACTCATCGAGCTCTTCGGCTACCAGGGATCGGTGCTACCGAACCCGCGCCTCAAGCCGGAGCGCGGCGAGAGCTACGACCTCGGGCTGCGCTGGGACGCCGCGCTGCCGCCCGGCGATGTCCTGTCGGTCGAGTACGCCCACTTCGTGTCGCTGGTCGAGGATCTGATCGTCTGGACACGCCGCGGGCAGGCCAGCGGCGCCATCAACTTCGACCGTGCCGACCTGCGGGGCGATGAGCTCACGCTCGCCGCCGGCCACTGGCACGGTCTCGGGGTCGAGGCGAACCTGACCCGACTCGCCGCCACCAACACCGGGCCGCAACGCTACGCCCACGGCAAGTCGCTGCCGGACCGCCCCGAGCTCGCCGTGTCGGCGCGCCTCGGCTGGCGGCGCGGCGTCGTGTCGCTGTTCTACGAGCTCGACTACCTGGGTGGCGATTACTGGAACGCCTACAACGGGGTGGCACCGAACACCGATGACCCGGCGCGCGTCCGCCGCCTGCACGCAGCCGGCGGCACGGTGCCCACCGGGCTCCCGGAGCTGACTGTCACCCTGGAACTGAAGAACCTGGGCAACGAGCAGGTCGAGGACGTCATGGGCTTTCCGATGCCGGGTCGCACGGCCTACGCCACGCTCGATTACCGCTTCTGAGACCATCACTGACCTGGCCGCGAGGAATCACGATGAGCCACCGCACGAGCCCGCGCGCTTCACGAGCCCCGATCGTCGTCGTGGCGATCGGCCTTGCCGTTTCCGGCGTCGCCACCGCCGACACCGACCATGCCTTCGTCCTCACCTCCGACTACTTCTCGGCGGCGGAATACGTGACGATCGAGCTCGAGCCGCCGCGCACCGTCTGGCATAGCCCGCAACCGCCCAGCACCGACGCCATCGCTCACTACGACGCCGACGGCGGACACGTCTTCATCGTCAACCGTTTCCTCTTCGACAACATCCAGATCGTCGACCCGGCGCAGAGCTTCGCCACCGTCGGCCAGTACTCGGTCGGCAACGGCTCCAACCCGCAGGACATTCGCCTCGTCTCCGGCGACAAGGCCTACGTCTCGCGCTTCGAGTGGACCACGTTGCTCATCGTGCACCCCTACGACGGCACCGAGCTCGGCACGATCGACCTGTCACCACTCGCCGACGCCGACGGCATCCCCGAGATGACCCGCATGGCGCGGGTCGGCGACCGTCTGTTCGTCACGCTTGCGCAGGTCAATCACACGACCTGGCAGCCGGCCGGTCCCGGCATGGTGGCGGTCATCGACACCGCGACCGACACGCTGATCGACGTCGACCCGGGCACGCCCGGCATCCAGGGCATCACGCTCCAGTTCGAAAACCCCTACAGCGAGCTGCGGTACGACGCCGCGGGCCACCGGCTGGTGGTGGCCTGTCTCGGTCAGTGGGGCCTCCTCGACGGCGGCGTCGAGGCCATCGATCCCGAGGCGCTGGTGAGCGCCGGCGCGCTGGCGACCGAGGCCCAGCTCGGCGGCGACGTCTCCGACGCCCTGGTCGGGATGGACGGCCAGCTGTTCGCCGTGGTCATGGATCCCGCGCCGTGGCCCGACAACCTCGCGCGCCTCGTCGCCTTCGATCCCGGCTCGGGCTCGATCACCGCCACGCTCCACCAGCAGACCACCGGTCTCGGCGCGCAGCTCGCCAGCATCGAGCTCGATGCCCAGGGGGAGCTCTTCCTGTGCGATCGCGACGCCGTGCAGCCCGGCATGCGGATCTTCGACGCCTCGACCCACGTCCTGCTCGACGTGGTCGACGTCGGTCTGCCGCCGTACGACGTGCTCTTCGTGCAGCCCGACCCGCCGATCGCGGTCGACCCCGTGGCGGCGCCGGCGCCGCGCGCACGCCTCGGCCAGAATGCCCCGAACCCGTTCCGCCCCACGACCCGCATCCCGTTCACGCTGGCGCACGCCGCCCGCGTCCGGCTGGACATCTTCGACGTGCGCGGCCGGCTGGTGGCGCGGATGATCGACCGTCGGCTCGGCGCCGGCGAGCACGCGGTGCGCTGGGACGGGAGACGGCTGGACGGGCAGCCGGCGGCGAGCGGCATCTACGTCTACCGGCTCGTGAGCGAGGATCGAGGCCCGGCCGCGGCGGTCACGCGCCGCATGACGCTGCTCCGCTAGGGAACGGGGTGGCGGCCGTCACCGGCGCGAGGAACCCGCGTCGCCGCCGTTCGTGGTCGACAGGTCCTCGACCGAGACCGAGTGCGCGGCGCCGATCGACGCCTGCTGCATCTCGTTCAGCAGTTCCGAGATCCGCCCGTCATCGGGCGGGATCGGCCGGAGCCCGCCGGCGGCGCGCACCACGGTCTCGATCCGGATCGAGCCCGGCGCCAGCGCCAGCTGGAAGGCGCCTTCGGGACGCGCCACCGCGATCACCAGCCCCTCCGCCTCGAGCCGCTCGAGCATCCCCTCGACCTGGGCAACGTCGAGCTCGAGCTC
Organism: Candidatus Eiseniibacteriota bacterium; assembly: GCA_050115055.1. Classification (GTDB taxonomy): domain Bacteria; phylum Eisenbacteria; class RBG-16-71-46; order CAVPCR01; family CBDCWB01; genus JASFRE01. The sequence goes on from JASFRE010000180.1 coordinate 3,369, forward strand.
CTCGGCCACGGCGTCGGCGGTCACCGGTCCCTGTCCGCGGCGGAAGCGCTCGGCGAGGATCGACGCCAGCTTGACGGCCAGATACTCCGGCGTCACCGGCTGCCCGAGGTGGCGCAGGATCTCGCGCTGGCGGATCTGGTTGAAATGGTGCATGGCGTAGCTCAGCTCGGCGCCGAGCAGCGTGATGAGCCAGGTCACGTAGAGGAACAGCAGGAAGACCGGTACGGTGCCCAGGGTGCCGTAGATGTTCTTGTACGTCACGTTGGTCGACACGTACCAGGAGAGCCAGCCCTTGGCGATCTCCCAGAGCGCCGAGGCGATGATGGCGCCGACCACCGCGGCACCGACCCGCACCCGCGTGAAGGGCATCTTCGAGTAGAGGATGAAGAAGGCGGCGGTCGAGAAGGCGAACGGGAACAGGAAGGTCAACGCCCACTGGGAGAGCGAGAACTGCAACCAGTGGCGCTCGGCCAGCACCTCGACGATCGCCGACCGCATGTACATCGACAGGCCGAGGAACAGCGGCGATGCGGTCAGCACCAGCCAGAAGACGGTGATCTTGGCCAGCAGCGCACGCCGCCTGCGGACGCCGAAGATGTCGTTGAAGACGTTCTCGATGCTGAGCAGGAGCGAGATCGAAAAGAAGGCGAGCACCACCACGCTGGTGACGCTGACCAGCACGTTGCTCCCCTCGAGGGAGCGCATGATGCCCTCGAAGGTCGAGTCGATGAAGCTGTCGATGGCGGCGACGTCCTGCTCCGGCAGGCCGGCGATGGTGAGACCGATGATGAACTGGCGGCCATCATCGATCCAGCGTTCCAGCGACCCGAGGAGCCGCGACACGAACAGGAACAGCGCGGTCAGCGGGACCAGCGTGAAGAGGTTGGTGTAGGCCAGCTCGAGCGCACGCTGCAGGCAGCGGTCGCGCAGGAACTCGCTGCACGTGAAGTAGACCAGGCGGAGGACGTTGATGCCGAATCGCGACACACGGGAGAGGTTCTGGTGGTCATCGAGCAGAAACGTGCGGAAGAGCGCTTCCCGGCTTTGTTCCATGGCATCGATCCGGCGCCATCCGTGAGGGACCCGGCGCATTCTCCTGGTCGGCGATCCTAGTCGATGCGCGCCCCGGCAGCAACCGTGCCCACGGGCCGGGACGGGACCGGTGCGTCTCCCTGGTTCGCGGGGTCGTTCCTTGACGTGACTCGACCCCGACCGGAGTATACTCCACCGCGTCCGCGACGTGCGGACCGGAGGATGGATGCGACACTCGACGACAGCCCGCGAGGTGCGCCGGCAACCCCCTGTGACGCCCCGCACGGACCGCATCCCGGGGCGCCGCCTCGCCACCGGCCTCGTCCTCGTCCTGCTGCTGGCGGGCTGCGGTGGCGACGAGCCTCCGCCACGCCGGGTGGCGCACGAGCGCCAGCCGACGCCGGCGGCGCGTCTCGAGCGCGGCATCGCCGCCGAGCGCGCCGGGCGCTACGACGAGGCGCTGACCCTCCTCGCGCCGCTCGTGGACGACCCCGAGCTCGGTGCCCGCGCGCGCAACCAGCTCGGCATGATCGATGCGGCGCAGGACAGCCTCGATGCGGCGCGCCGCCGCTTCAAGGCGGCGCTCGACCTGGATCCGGATCTGGCGCTCGCCCACAACAACCTGGGGGCGCTGTACGCGCTCGACCGGCGTGACGACCTGGCCGAGATCGCCTTCCGACAGGCCGCGATGCTCGATCCGGACTACCCGGAGCCGCGCCGGGGCCAGGCGCTGGTGGCGCTGCGGCGTGGCCAGCTGCGGACCGCGCGTCGCCATCTCGACCAGGCCGAAGCGATCGAGCGACACCTCGACGCCGATCGGCTACGGGTGCGATCCACCGCCTCGCTGCAGAGTCTCGCCCTCTGGCCCTGGACGCGTGTCGATTCCCTGATCGCTGCGGAGGAGCGCCGGCGCCGGCAGGCGGCGGCGCAGCGTGACTCGGCGGCGGCACGGGAGCCGGCGCCCGCGGACGCCGGCGGCGCCGGCCACGAGGAGTCCCGACCATGAGCCAGTCCAGGACCGCCAGCCGCAAGCAGGCGGCACGCCGACCACGGGACGCGGCGGCGCCGAGTCCGGAAACGCGGCGACAGGCACAGAAGGTGGTTCGTCGTCTCGCCCGCGCCTATCCCGACGCCACCATCGCGCTCGAGTTCGAGACGCCGCTCGAGTTGCTGGTCGCCACCATCCTCTCCGCGCAGTGCACGGACGTGCGAGTGAACCAGGTCACCCGCGCGCTGTTCCGCAAGTACCCAAGCGCCGAGCACTATGCGCGGGCCACCCAGGAGGAGCTCGAGCGCGACATCCACTCGACCGGTTTCTTCCGCAACAAGGCGAAGGCGATCCGGGGCGCGGCGCAGCGTCTCGTCGACGACTACGGCGGCCAGGTGCCGGACACCATGGAGGACCTCCTGCGCCTGCCCGGGGTGGCGCGCAAGACGGCGAACGTCGTGCTGGGAAGCGGCTTCGGCAAGGTGACCGGGGTCGTCGTCGACACCCACGTGCAGCGCCTGAGCCAGCGACTCGGTCTCTCCGCCCACAGGGACCCGAACCGGGTCGAGCAGGACCTGATGGCCGTGTTGCCGAAGACCCAGTGGGTGCCGATCGCCCTCCGTCTGATCCTGCACGGGCGCGCGATCTGCCGGGCGCGCGGGCCGCGCTGCGACGCGTGCCCGCTGGCCGACATCTGCCCGTCGGCCGAGCTCTGACGCCGGGCCAGCGGTGCATGCCGCCGGGGAGAGGATCATGGAGCATCACCCAGCGTGTCCCGACGTGGCATGGCAGGCCGGCCGCCGCGCGACGCCGCATCTCGGGCTGGTTGCCGACATCCTCGCGGTCGCCGCCGTCCTTGCGGCGGCCGCCATGGCGCCGCACGCCGCCAGCGCCACCACCTGGATCGTCGAGGCGGGGTGCGATCCGCCGATCGACGACTGCGACTGCGATGCCATCCAACCGTGCATGGACCTGGCCGCAGCCGGCGACACGGTGCTCGTGCGAGCCGGTGTCTATCGCAACCGCCAGACGCGCACCATCGACATCGGCGGACAGCCCTACACGATCACCGCCAACGTCTTCCTGCGCGACGGCGTGCACCTCGTGGGCGAGGAACCGGGGCGCGATCGCCAGCCGGCCGCGGTGATCGACGCCGGTGGCCTCGGCATCGGTCTCCTCGCCGAACGGGTCGGTGCCATCACGCGCGTCGAGCACCTGACCGTCCGCAACGGCGATGCGAGCGGCACGTCCTTCAATGGAGTCGGCGGTGGCATGCTCCTCGTCGCCGCCGCACCGACGATCACCGGTTGCGTCTTCGAACAGAACCGCGCCAAGCAGGGCGGTGCGCTCGCCTGCGAGCTCGAGTCGTCGCCGATCGTGACCGGCAACGTCTTCAGCGACAACGCGGCGGCGCTCGACGGAGGCGCCATCCTCTGCGCCCTGGGGGCGGCGGTCGTCACCGACAACCTGTTCGAGGGCAACACGGCCGCCCAGGGGGCCGCGGTCAGCTACGTCGCCGCCGGACGTCTGGCCGGCAACCTCTTTCGCTCGAACCAGGGCACCGACTTCCTGGCCCAGATCGCCGTCCAGGACGGCCGCGACACCGGACCGACGCTCGTGGTCGAGCAGAACGTCTTCCACGACAACTCGAGCGCCATCTTCCTGACGACCAATCCGCTGACCGTGCTGCGCGCCAACACGATGGTGCTCGGTGCGGCCGGAATCGATGGCCGCGACGTGCTCGACACGGTGGAGATCGAGAGCAACCTGATCGTGAGCCAGGTGGGGGCCGGCATCGCCTGGCGCGGGGCCGGACCGCCACCGGCCCTCCTCTGCAACGACGTCTGGCAGAACGGCGTCGACTATGTCGGGCTCGACGATCCGACCGGGACGGATGGCAACATCGCCGCCGATCCCCTGCACTGCGATCCGGTGCTCGGCGAGTTCCATCTGGCGGCCAACTCGCCATGCTCGGCCGACTCGTCGGCCTGCGCGACGCCGATCGGCGCCCTGCCGGTGGGCTGCGATCCGAGCCCGGTCGAACGGCGGAGCTGGGGAGCGATCAAGGCGGGCTACCGGTAGCGGCCGGCGGCGCGGCGACGGCGCTCAGGCGCCGTCGCCCCAGGCGAGCCACAGAAGCTCGACCTCGCCCCCGTCACGGCTACCGACGGCATGCAGCACGCCGGGCGGGATGTAGACCGTCTCCCCCTCCTCGACGTCGAGCCACTGGTAACCGTAGCGCAGCCGCGCCCGGCCACGCATGACCACGAAGGCCTGCGGGTAGCCGGTCGTGTCGCCGTCGCCACCGAGCACCTCGTCGCCGCGGATCGAGTACCAGGCGCTCCGGAAGCCGGGGTGGTAGTAGAGACCGACCATGTGCGCGCCGTGCAGCGTCCGGGCCGCATCGCGCTCCAGCCGGATACGCTCCGGCCGCGCGCGATCGAAGAAGTGGGTCAGGAAGTGGAAGACCGGGGCCAGCGTCGCCCGCGGCGCGTCCTCCGGCACCGCCGAGCCCGGCAGGATCTCGAGCGGCGACTCGGTGGCCGCGTCGTCCTTGCCGGCCGCGGTGATGCCGGTCATCTCGCCACGGTAGAGGCGGCCGAGGGTTTCGAGATCGAGCTCGCAGCCGAAGCCCGGATC
>JASFRE010000181.1:0-8019 GCA_050115055.1 Candidatus Eiseniibacteriota bacterium
CCACTCGTCCTCGAGCGCCTTCGGCAGCGCCTGCCGGGGGAGTCGCCCTCCGACCGGCCGCCGCGCCACGTGGCCCTGGTCAACGAGAGCATGCAGACCGGGGTGCACATGCACACGGCTCCCGGCGCCAGCTATGCCGACCGGGATCGTGAGGCGCTGCTCGACCACCTGGCCTGCCGGGTCTATGCGGGACACGGCGCGCACGGCCTGTTCATGAAGACCTGGAGCGCCGGGTTGGCCTACTCGAACGGTCTGGGAGCGAACCTGGCCGAGGGCACGCGCTCCTACTACGCCGAGCGCTGCCCCGACCTCGCCGAGACCATGCGGTTCGTGGTCGGCGAGATCGCGGGTGCGACGGTCGACTCGACGCTCGCTGCCTATGCGGTCGCGCAGGTCTTCCGCGCCAACCGGGCCGCCGAGCGCTACGAGCAGCGCGGTGCGGCGATGGCCAACGACCTCGCCGCCGGTCGCACCCCGGAGCTGGTGCGGGGCTTCCGGCGGTCGCTGCTCGAGCTGGGTCGCGAGCCGGAGCTGGCGGCCGCCTTACAGCCGCGCTTGGCGGCTGTCCATGCCGCCATCCTGCCGGGTCTCGCGCGCCGCTCCCCGGCGATGGCAGCCGGCGCCTCGCGTGACGCGACGGCCCCCGGCACCGTGACCTTCGTCATCGGCTCGACGCCGCTGCTCGATGCCTGGGAGAACTACCTCGTCGAGGTCGACGCGGGGGCGACGCTCCAGAGGATCTACCCCCGCGACTACTGGGACCCGCCCCCCGGCGGTCCGACGTCCGACTAGCTGGCGACGAACACGCCGCCGGTCGCCGCGGCTCAGCCGGCGCAGGCGGCGTCGGCCCGCGACTGCAGATCGCCCGACTCGTAGAGCTCGAGCACGACGTCCGAGCCGCCCACGAACTCGCCGCCGATGAAGACCTGCGGGGTGGTCGGCCACTCCGTGTGCTCGACGAGGGCCGGTTTGATCGACGGGTCGTCGAAGATATTGACGACCTCGAAGGGCTTCCCGGTGGCCGAAACGATCTGGATGGCGCGGGCGGTGAAACCGCACTGCGGCTGCTCGCGGGTGCCCTTGCCGAAGATGACGATCGGATGCTCGGCCACGGTCTGGGCCACGCGCTCCCTGTTCCACATGGTGGTCATTCCCCTCCGTACACGATTCGCTTGCCAGCCGCAGCTCAGGCGGCGACGGTCTTGATCTGCAGGGCGTGGATCGGCCTGCCGTCGCCCAGGTAGTCCCGCACGGCGGCGTGCACCAGACGGTGCTGCTCGATCAGTGACTTGTCCCGAAATGTCTCCGCGGTCACGGCGACGTCGAAGTGGTCCGAGGTGCCTGTGAGATCGCGGACCTCGACCGAGGCACCCGGCAGGTGGCGGGTGATGAGCTCGCGAACATCGTCGCAGGTCAGTCTCTGGTTCATCGATTCCTCGGGTGCGCTGGAGGAGCGTCGTCGGTCTCGCGGCGCCGGGGCCGGCGTGCGACGTGCGTCCCGCGCCGCGAAGCCGGCCATCGGCCGGCCTGGATGCGGTACCGGCCGCCGCGAGCGGGTTCCAGATAGCTTCTTAGGATGGGAGATCGGTGCCGGAGATTCGTGGCGGGGCGACCCTTGCTGGTGACCGTCCGTCCGTGGCAGACTGCGCCGCGGGAGGATCGGAACGATGGCACGGTACGGGGGAATCCGGCACGACGACATCACCGTGGTCATCCTCGGGGGAGGCCGGGGATCGCGCCTCGAGCCGCTGACGCGTCTGCGCTCCAAGCCGGCGGTGCCGCTGGCCGGCAAGTACCGGCTGATCGACGTGCCGATCTCCAACGCCATTCACTCGGGCATGGAGCGGATCTTCGTCCTGACGCAGTTCAACTCGGTGTCGCTTCACCGTCACCTGAACGGCGCCTACAAGTTCGACCCGTTCTCGCACGGTTTCGTCGAGGTGCTGGCGGCGCAGCAGACCCCGACCGACGACCGCTGGTTCCAGGGCACCGCAGACGCCGTCCGTCAGAACGCCTACATCGTTGCCGAGCAGCCGGGCGATCGCGTGCTGGTCCTGGCCGGCGACCACCTGTACCGCTTCGACTACAACCTGCTGCTCGATGATCATCTGCGCTCCGGCGCCGACGTCACGCTGGCCGTGCTGCCGTGCTCCGGGGCGGAGATCGGCGCCTTCGGCGCCGTCAGGCTCGACGAGCGCGGGCGGGTCATCGAGTTCCGCGAGAAGCCGCAGACCCCCGAGGCCCTCGCGGGCATGGCGGTGCCGGAGGACCTCCTCGCCCGGCGCGGCGTCGACGCCTCCCGCCCGTACGTCGCCTCGATGGGCATCTACCTGTTCGACAAGGAGTTCTTGATCCGCAGCCTGGGCACGGCGGGCGACGACTTCGGTCGCCACGTGCTGCCGGCGGCGGTCGACGCCCACCACGTGCAGGCCTGCTTCTTCGACGGTTACTGGCGCGACATCGGGACCATCCGCGCGTTCTACGATGCCCACATGGATCTCCTGGTCGACGACCCTCCCTTCGCCTTCCACGACGAGGACTGGCCGATCTACACCCACGCCCGCTTCCTGCCGGGCTCGCGTGTCATCCGGACGACGATGGACCGGAGCATCATCGCCGACGGCGCCGCGCTCCGGGATTCGAGCATCGAGCACTCGATCATCGGCCTGCGCTCCCGTCTCGACGGCGTGAAGCTGCGGCGCACCCTGGTCATGGGCGTCGACGAGATCGTCCCGCCGGCCCCGCCCGGCGCGCCGCCGATCGGCATCGGCCCGGGCACCGTCATCGACGGGGCCATCGTCGACAAGAACGCGCGGATCGGCCGCGACGTGCATCTCGTCAACGAGCGCGGGGTCGACGCGGCGGAGGGCGACGGCTGGTTGATCCGCGACGGCGTCATCGTCCTGCCGAAGAACACGATCATCGCCGACGGGACGCGGATCTGATCTGAGCGGCTGCGGCGACCGCGCCCCGCGGCGACGTCAGCGCTCGCCGGTGCAGGGCAGCGTGGCGGGATAGGCGGCCAGCGCCGCCAGCGCCTCGTCAGGCACCTCCCGCAGGAAGTCCGTCGCCCGGAAGCTCGAGCGGATCAGCTCCAGGTTGGCGGCGTGGACGGCGTCGGCGCCGGCGACGAGGTGCGGCGCCAGGTCCGCCCCGGCCGCCCGGTGCACGTCGACCACGAGGACCGGCGCGTCGCAGGCGAAGTCGAGGTCGTCGAGCGCCAGCTGGCGGCGGGCCGGGGTGTCACGCGTCGACACGTGCACCACGCGCCGCGTCTGGTCGTAGACGATGCTCCACTGGGTGCGCCGTGGATCGGCCACGTCAGCCAGGAGTGCGAAGGCGCGATCGACCGGATCGCTGGCGGCCGGCGCGGTCGGCGTCTCGAGGGCGATGGCGAGGCGGGCGAAGCGGGCCAGCGAGCCGTTTCCCGCCGGCGGCGCGGCCCCGGCGGGACGGTCACGGGTCGCGGCGAGGGCCGTGGCGTAGGGGTGGTTGGTGAGGACCGCGACCGGTAGCGCCGGGCCGGTGTGCACGACGAAGCGGCCGTCGAGGAGCTCGATCGTGGCCGCCGCGCCGCTGGCGTCGGCGACCAGGTAGTGGACGCGCGCGGCGCTGGCACCGGCGATCCGCACCTCGCCTTCGGAGGCGACGACCTCGGCCACCGTACGGTGCCGGTCCAGCTGGTACTGCACCCACTGCAGGTTGCTGATCGCCGGGCGCGCGTCGGGATCGGCATACCGCGTACCATCCAGCCACGCGACCTCGATGACCAGTCCCGCCTCGTTCATGCCGCCGAGCGGCAGCTCGAGCCCGTACTGGTTGAAGGTGACGCTACCGAGGCGTGAGACCCAGCGCACCGGCTCGCCGGCGCCGGTCGGGAGCGCCGTCTTCTCGACGCCGGTCCGGTTGACGACGACGAGCCCGGCACCGACGTCCCAGTCGTAGTTGCGACCGTAGAGCACCCGGTCGCCGGCCTCGAAGCTGAAGGTGCTGCACGCCCGGGCCGCCGGCGTCGTGATGACGAGCCCGAGCAGGAGGAAGACGGCGACGGCCGCGAGTGGACGCGGCTGTCGATCAGGATGCGACATCGATCTCTCCGTTCCGGTCCTGTTCCTGGTACTGCAGCTGGTAGAGGCGCCAGTAGGTGCCGCGTCGCTCGAGCAGCGCCTCGTGCGTGCCCTCCTCGACCAGCCGCCCGCGATGCATGACGAGGATCCGGTCGACGTCGCGGACCGTCGACAGGCGGTGCGCGATGATGAGGCTGGAGCGGCCCTGCATCAGCATGTGGACCGCCTCCTGCAGGAGATGCTCGGTGTGCGAGTCGACGCTCGAGGTCGCCTCGTCGAGCACCAGCACCGGCGGTGCCTCGACCAGGACGCGCGCGAAGGCGATGAGCTGGCGCTCGCCCGACGAGAGGTTGCCGCCGCGCTCCCGCACCGGCTCGTGGTAGCCGCCCGGGAAGCGTCGCACGACCTCGTCGAGATGCAGGCGGTCGGCGGCGGCGATGGCCGCGGCGTCCGGAGTCTCCGGGTGCCCGAGACGGATGTTGCCGAGGATGTCGCCGCCGAACAGGAAGACGTCCTGCGGCACGATGCCGACTCGCCGCCGGAGATCGCGCAGCGGGTAGTCGCGGAGATCGATCCCGTCCAGGGTGATCGTCCCCTCCCGCACGTCGTACAGACGCGTCAGGAGCTTCAGGATGGTGGTCTTGCCGGCACCGGTGGCCCCGACCAGGGCCACGCGTTCACCGGGTGCCACCTCGAAGCTCAAATCGCGCAGCACCGGTTCGTCGTCCCCGTAGCCGAAGGTGACCCGGTCGAAGCGGATGGCGCCGCGCGTCGGTGGCGCGGTCACCGGGTGTGCCGGCTCTGCGATGCGCTCGTCGACGTCGAGCAGGCGGAAGATGCGGTCGCTCGCCGTCATGGCGTTCTGCATCACGGTGTACTTGAGGCTCAGATCGTTGAGCGGCCCGAAGAAGCGCTGCATGTAGTCGATGAACGCGAACAGCGAGCCGAGCGTCATCCCGGCAGTGAGACCGCGTGCCGCGGTGCCGTCCGGCGAGCTGCCGAGGATCAGGCGTCCCCCGTACCAGAGGATGAGGGCGAGTGTGAACGACCCCAGCATCTCGGTTGACGCCGACAGGAACGACTCCCAGCGGACCGAACCGAGCTGGGCGTCACGCATCGCGCGGTTGATCGTGCTGAAGCCGCGCCGCGCCAGGAGCTCTCGCACGAACATCTGGACCACCGGCATCCCCTGCACCTGCTCGTGCAGGTAGGCGTTGAGGCGCGAGCGTGCCGCGACCATCCGTGTGTAGGCCGAGCGCACACGGATGCGTACGGCCAGCGTCACCACGAGCAGCACCGGGACGACCAGCATCGTCACCAGGGTGAGACGCCAGCTCATACTGAGGAGGATCGCCACCGTCGCGCTCAGGAAGACCAGGTCGCCGAGGATGGTGACGACACCGGTCGAGAACATCTCCTGGAGGGCCTCGATGTCGGTGGTGACGCGCCCGATCAGCCGCCCGATCGGCGTCCGATCGTAGAACGAGGGGCGCAGGCGTTGCAGGTGCCGGAAGAGATCGAGGCGCAGACCGAGCAGCGCGTTCTGACCGGCCAGGTCGACGGTCCAGGTCTGCAGCGACTTGCCGGTGAGCTCGATCAGCGCGATGGCGGCGAACAGTCCCACCAGTCCCCAGAAGCCCTCGAGCCGCCCGGCGGTCAGGTGGCGGTCGATGGCGATCTTGACGATGTAGGGGAGCGCCAGGCTGCAGCCCGAGGTGAGCAGCAGCAGCCCGAGGCTCAGCCAGATCAGCCCCTGCTGGGGCCGGATGTAGGTCCACAGGCGCCGCACCAGGCGCGCGTCGTAGAGCGTGCCGCCGGTCTGGGAGTGCGGCGCCGGAATGCCGGCCGGTCGTCCGTGGGCCATCAGCCGCCCTCCGTCTCGCCGCCCAGCGCCGGATCGAGCTCGAGGGCGCGGGTCCGCTCGGCCACCGCGAGCTGGCGGGCGTGGAGGCGCGCGTAGCGCCCCCCTTGCTCGAGCAGCGCACCGTGCGTGCCGCGCTCGACGATCCTCCCGTTCTCGAGCAGGATGATCTGATCGGCGTGCTGCACCGTTGACAGGCGGTGCGAGACGAGGATCGTCGTGCGGTCGGTCGCGAAGCGTCGGAGGCTCGCCAGGATCTCGTCGGCGGTGTGCGTGTCGACCGCCGACAGCGCGTCATCGAGCACGAGGATGCGCGGATCGAGGAGCATGACGCGCGCCAGCGCGGCGCGCTGGCGCTGGCCGCCGCTCAGCTTGACCCCACGCTCGCCGACCAGTGTGTCGAAGCCGCCGGGAAGCTGGTCGATGTCCGGCGTCAAGCGGGCGGCGTCGGCCGCGGCCTCGATCTCGGCCGCGGTGGCATCGGGACGGCCGAGCGCGATGTTGTCGGCGAGGCTGGCGCTGAACAGGAACGCGTCCTGCGGCACGAAGCCAATGGCGCGGCGCAGCGCCGCGAGTGGCCGCCGGGTCAGGTCGACGCCGTCCAGCCACACGGTCCCCGGATCGATCTCGATCTGGCGGGCGATGGCGCGCACCAGCGTCGTCTTGCCGGCGCCGGTGTGCCCGACGATGCCGAGCGTCGAGCCGGCCGGCACGTCGAGGTCGATGGCGTCGAGGACGCATCGCGAGCGGAACCGGTCGGGCAGCGTTGCGGCCGGATCGTCGGCGGCGCCGCCGCCGTTGTCGCCGGGCCGGTCGCCGGCGGTCCGCAGGCCGCCGTGTCGGTCGCCGCCCTGTCCGTCACCGGCGCGCTCGGCCGCATCCCGTGTCAGCTCCGGGGCTGCCGGGTCACCGACCAGCCGCGGGTCGAAGTCCGGCAGGCTGCCGGACAGGTGCGGTTGCTCGGCGAGCGGCGGGTAGACGATGCGGAGCGACCGCACCCGCACCTCGCCGTGCTCGATCGGCGCGACCCCGGACGCGTCGGGAGGGTCGCGCAGCGTGATCTCGGTGTCCCGGATCTCCCGGATGCGGGCCAGGGCCGCGGCGCCCCGCTTCAGGGAGGAGATGATGAAGCCGAGCGTGCGGGTCGGTCCGGCCAGCATCTGCAGGTAGAGGATCATGGTGACGATGCTGCCGAGCGACAGCTCGCCACGCGTCACGCGCGGACCACCGATCGCCAGCACGATGATCGTCGACAGCGAGACCAGCCCCATCATCATCGGGATCAGGATGGCCCGCTGGCGGGTCACGTCGAGGTTGCGACGCCGGTACTCGCGGCAGCGGGCGTCGAACTGCGACAGATCGTGATCCTCGAGGGTCAACGTCTTGATGACCAGCTGGCCGCTCAGGCTCTCGTCGACCTTGTTGGAGATATCGGCGAGGCTGTTCTGGGCGGCGCGGCTGCCCTCCTGGATCTGCCGGGCGATCCGACGGGCGCCGTACAGGAAGAACGGGAACGGCAGCAGGCTGGCGGCCGTCAGGGTCGGCTCGAGGCGCACCATCATCGCCAGGCCGAGCACGAACAGCGTCGCCGTCTCGCCCAGGTACATGATGACCGGCCCCGTGAGTCCCTGGACGTTGCGCATGTCGTTGATGCAGCGCGACATGATCTGGCCAGTCGGGTTCCGGACATAGAACGAGGGGGCCAGGAGCAGCAGGCGGTCGAAGAGGACGTCGCGCATGTCGTGCGCGACGCGCCGGCTGGTCCCGAGGATCTTGAGGCGGCTCAGGGTCCGGAAGACGGCGACGCCGACGGCGGTGAGGATGATGGTGACCGCGCTCCGGGCGATCAGGCCGATCGCATCGCCGCCGCCGGTCCCGCTCTCCTCGGCCAGACTCCGCAGGCGATCGATCGAGTCGCCCAGCAGGTAGGGTATGAGCAGCTTGAGCGCGATGCTGAACAGGATGCACAGCGTACCGGTGATGTAGGCCACCCGGTAGCGCCGGAGATAGGGCAGGAGGTCGCTCAGATCGCGCAGCATGGCCGCCCATGGTAACGCACGGCCGGGCCGGATCGGTGCAAAAAGCCGGCAC
>JASFRE010000182.1:0-8017 GCA_050115055.1 Candidatus Eiseniibacteriota bacterium
CGCCGGTGTCGACCAGGCGCGACGCCACTCGCAACACCTCGGAACTCGTGTTCGAGTACTGGAAGTTGCCGGTGTCGGTGATGATCGCCGTGTAGATGTTGATCGCCTTGCGGCGATCGAGCGTCAGACCGAGCGCCTCGTTCAGCTCGTACATGAGAAAGCCGGTGGCGCAGGCATCGACGACGACGTGGTTGACCTGACCGAAGCGCGCGTTCGACCCGTGATGATCGATGTTGACGATGTCGAGCCCGTCGACCAGCGCCGCCACCGAGCCGATGCGGTCGAGCGAGCCGCAGTCGACGACGAAGGCGGTGTCGAAGCCGGTATCGCCGAGGTCCGCGGGCGTCACGATCTCCTCGATGCCCGGCATGAATGCGAAGCGCTCCGGCGGCCGGTCGGCGTCGACCATCCAGGCCTCCTTGCCGAGCTCGCGCAGGATGTCCGCCAGGACGAGCTGCGAGCCCAGGGAGTCGCCCTCTGGATCGACGTGCGACGAGATCAGGCAGCGGCGGGCGCGGTCGATCGCCTGCAGGACGGCCTCGAGGCCGGTCGGGATGCTCAACCCTCCTCCTCCTCCGGGGGGGCGGCGTCTCGCTCGCCCGGTCGCAGCTCCTCGAGCAGCCGGTCGATGCGGCTGCCGCGCGCGATCGAGTCGTCGTGCTGGAACCGGAGCTCCGGCAGGTGACGGATCGGCAGGCGGCGCCTGACGAGCTGCTTGCGGATGAAGCCCGCGGCGCGCTCGAGCACGCGGATGGTCTCCGCGACGTCCGCCGCCGGATCGACCGGGCTCAGGAAGACCTTCGCCACCTTGAGATCCGGCGACATCTCCACCTCGGTCACCGTCACCAGCCCCACGCGCGGATCCTCCACGTCGCGACTCAGGATCGTCGATAGCTCGTCGCGAATCAGATCGCCGACGCGCCGGGGGCGCATGCGTCCACTCACAGGATCTCCACCACGACATCGATGACGCTGACCCGCATCTCACCCTCGCACAGGCGGACGGCGCGCGTCAGGACCGAATTGACCGTGCGGCGGTCACCGCCGACGACGGCGACGCCCAGCGTCGCTCGTTGCCAGAGATCGAGGTGATCGACCTCGGCGGCGGAGACGCGCAGCCGGGAGATCATCCTCTCCTTCAGGCTGCGCACCACGGCACGCTTCTGCTTGAGCGAGCCGGCGCCGGGAATGTGCATCTCGATGCGTGCGGTGCCGATGATCATGCCTGCCACCGCGCCGGCCGGCCACGCATCAGCCGAGCGTGCGTGCCACCTGCTCGATCCTGTAGGCCTCGATGATGTCCTCGATCTGCACGTCCTGGAAGCCCTCGAGCGCGATGCCGCACTCGAAGCCCGATGCCACCTCCCGGACGTCGTCCTTGAAGCGCTTGAGCGACGCGATCTTGCCGGTGTGCAGGGTCTCGCCGCCGCGGAACAGGCGGATCCTGGCCGAGCGCGGGATCTTGCCCTCGGTCACGTAGCAGCCGGCCACCACCAGCTTCGGCAGCTTGAAGACCTGGCGCACCTCGGCCGCACCGAGCACGATCTCGCGCTCCTCGGCCTTGAGCATGCCCTCCATCGCCTTCTTGATCGTGTCGACCGCCTCGTAGATGACGCGGTGAACGTGGATGTCGATGCCCTTCTCGTGGGCGATGTGCGAGGCGCGCGCCTCGGTTCGCACGTGGAAGCCGAGGATCACCGCCTCGGAGGCGGCGGCCAGCAGGACATCGCTCTCGTTGATGTTACCGACGCCGCGGTGCACGAAGTGGAGCTTGACCTCGTCCGAGGGAATCTGCCCCAGCGAGTCGATCAGCGCCTGCACGGAGCCGTCGACGTCGCCCTTGACGATCAGGTTGAGCTCGACGGCCCCCGCCCCCTCTTCCATCCGGCTGCGCAGGTCGGCCAGCGTCATCGGTCGGCTGCGCTGCAGCTGCTGCTCGCGCGCCAGCACCTGGCGCTTGTGGGCGATCTCGTGCGCCTCGCGCTCGTCGCCCAGCACCGCGAAGGTGTCGCCGGCCTGCGGCAGCCCGTTCCAGCCCAGCACCTCGACCGGGGTCGACGGTCCCGCCTCCTCGACGGTGTCGCCCCACTCGTTGAACATCGCGCGGACCTTGCCGGAGTGCACGCCGCAGATGAAGGTCTCCCCCACCTTGAGCGTGCCACGCTGGACGAGCACCGAGGCGACCATGCCGCGTCCCTGGTCGACCTTCGCCTCGAGCACGACGCCACGCGCCGGGCGGTGCGGGTCGGCCTTGTACTCCTGCACGTCGGCGACCAGGAGCACCATCTCGAGCAGCTGTTCGATGTTGGTGCCCTTCTTGGCCGAGATCGGCACCGCCACGACGTTGCCGCCCAGCTCCTCGACCACCACGCCGTGCTGCAGGAGCGCGTTCTTGACCCCCTGCGGATCGGCGCCCGGCAAGTCGATCTTGTTGATGGCGACCACCATCGGCACCGATGCCGCCTTGGCGTGGTTGATCGCCTCGACGGTCTGCGGCATCACCTTGTCGTCGGCGGCCACCACGATGACGACGATATCGGTCGCCTGGGCACCGCGCGCTCGCATGGCCGTGAACGCCGCATGGCCCGGCGTGTCGAGGAAGGTGATCTTGCGATCCTGGTGCTCCACCGAGTAGGCGCCGATGTGCTGGGTGATCTGTCCGGCCTCGCCCCCGGCGACGTTGGTGCGACGGATGTAGTCGAGCAGCGTCGTCTTGCCGTGATCGACGTGGCCCATGACGGTGACCACCGGCGGTCGCGGCTCCGGATGCTCATCGCCCTCGTCGTGCTCCTCGATCTGGTCGGCGCCGTACTCCGTGATGAACTCGACCTCATAGCCCATCTCGTCGGCGAGGGTGGCGATCGTGTCCTTGTCGAGGCGCTGGTTGATGGTCGCCATGACCCCGAGGTTCAGGCACTGGGCGATCAGCTCGGTCGGGCCCTCGCCCATGAGGTCCGCCAGCTCGCCGAGGGTGATGAACTCGGTCACCCGCAGCGTGCGGTCTTCCTCCGCCACGGCGACGGCGGCGTCGCGCGACTTGCGGCGGCGCTTCGGGCGCTTGCGACCGTCGATCGCCTGCATGGTGCGGCGCACGTTCTCGCGCACCCGCTTCTCGTCGTAGGTCTTCTTCTTCTTGTCCTTGCGACGGCGCGGCGCACCCGGCGCCGACGACGGCGGTGGTCCGGACGGCGCATCCATCGGACCGCGGGCCGGTCCCGGGCGGCGCCGGGCCCCGTAGGGCGGCGCGGGGCCGCGTCCGGGCGGCGGCGAGGGACGGCGCGGCGCCACCGGCGGCTTGCGGCCGGTGACGATCGCCGACTGCGAGGGACGGAAGACGTGCGGCTCGCGCGGTGGTGGGGCCGGGCGCGCCGCCGGGCGCTGCGGGCGCGGGCGGTTGACCGGCACCGGCACCTTGGGCTTGGGCGCGCCGGGAGCCGGCGTCTTGCCGGCACGTGCGGCGGCCTTGGGCGCGGCGGCCTTGGGTGCGGCGGCGCCCCCCTCGGCCGCTGACGCCGCCGGACGGGCAGCCGGTCGCTCGCCGGCACCGCTGGTCGCGGCGACGGTGGGGGTGTCCTGTGCGGGAGTGGTCGCGGTCGTGTCCTCGGCGGCGGCCGGCGCCTCGGCGGCCGGTGCTGCGTCTGCCGGCGCACCGGTGTCGGGCGCCGCTCCAGTGTCGGCGGGCGTGGCGGCGGCCGGCGCGCTCTCGGCCTGCGGCGTCGCCGGGCCGGCAGCGGCCGGGCGGGGCGCGGCCTCGGTCCCGGGGGCGGCATCGCCGGCGCGGGCCGCGGCGGCGGGCGGCGCCTCGCCGGTCGCGGCTGCCGCAGGTTCCTCGGCGCGGGCAGTCTTGGCCGGGGCACTCTTGCGGGTGGCGCGGGACTTGGTCGCCGTCGTCGACACGCCAGGCGGCGGCAGGATGCGACCGCTCGGGTCGATCACCCGGCGGGGCGCGGCGCGCTCACCCTTCCGCGTCGGCTTCTGCTGCTTCTGCTGACGCTCGCGCTTGCGAACGTCGGCTTCCTTGATCTTCTCCTTTTCGCGCTGGAACTGGCCATGCAGGGTCTCGACCGTGGAGTCGTCCACGGCGCTCATGTGGCTCTTCACCTGCACGCCGAGCCCGCGAATCATCTCGAGCAATGCCTCGCTCGAGATGTTGAGGTCGCGCGCGACCTCGTAGACCCTCATCTTCCTCGGCACGGAACACACCTCCTCGAACGCACGCCGCCGGTGAGCCTCGCGCTCCCCGCGGTCTGTGCCGTCATGCACGCGATCATGGACTCATCGCATTCTCTCCTTGTCGTCCGCCCGGAGCGTCCGACCTCCCAGGTCGTGGGGGTCAACTCTCCGGCCAGTGCGCGTCCCGCCGGCGCTCGCATCGGGGGCATCGATGCCGGCGGCGGGACCTCGGCGTCACGGGGTCTCCTCGCGGGGGCGCTCCGTGTCGTCGGGCCCCTCGGCCGGGTCGGCGGCAGGTGGCGTGGCCGGTGGAGCGGTCTCCTCGACCGGCTCGCCGGCGGCGCTCTCCGCCAGACCCTGCTCGGGGGTCACGTCCGGGGCCTCAGGCTCGCCGGACGTCTCGGCGTCGCCCGCCGGGGCGACGCGCGTCGCTGCATCATCCTCATCCTGCCGGTCGATCTCGCCGGCCGGCACCGCCAGGGCGGCCAGCGCAGCCGCCTCGTCGTCCCACGCCGGATCCGGCGCCTCGCCCTCCATGCCGGCGGCGGCGGCGCCGTCAGCCGTGGCGTCGGCGACGGCCTCCGTCGCGGCCTCCGCCGCGGCCTCGGCCTCGGCCGCAGCCGCCGCCTCGGCGGCGGCCTCCTCCTCGCGCCGCGCCAGCTCGGCGTCGACCTCGGCACGTCGCATCGCCAGCGTCCCCTCGGCGATCTCGCGCAGCTTGTGCGCCGTCCGCGGGGCGATCTCGGGCACCTCGGCCAGCGCCTCCGGAGTCATCTCGGCCAGCTCGGCGGCGGTCTCGATGCCGGCCCGGATCAGCGTCTCGGCCAGCTTCGGACCGACGCCCGGCAGGTGCTCGACCTCGACCCGCATCAGGCGCTCGAATTCGTGCTGCCGCGCCTCCTCGGCCTCGCTCATCAGGTCGATCTTGTAGCCGGTGAGCTTCGCCGCCAGGCGCGCGTTCTGGCCACCCTTGCCGATCGCCAGCGATAGCTGGTCGTCGTCGACGACCACCCGCATCGTAGCGCCGTCCTCGAGCGGAATCACCTGCTTGGCCTTGGCCGGCGACAGGGCGCGGCTGACATAGAGCACCGGATCGGAGCTCCACGGCACGATGTCGATGCGCTCGCCGTTCAGCTCGCGCACGATCGACTGCACGCGCGATCCCTTGATGCCGACGCAGGCGCCGACTGCATCGACCTTGTCGTCGTTCGAGAACACGGCCACCTTGGATCGCGCCCCGGGTTCGCGCGCGATGGCGCGGATCTCGACCACGCCGTCGGCGATCTCGGGCACCTCGGTCTCGAAGAGGCGCAGGACGAAGTCGACGCTGGCGCGCGTCAGGACGACCTGCGGCCCCTTGGCGTTGCGATCGACGGTGGCGATCAGCGCCCGGATGTGCTCGCCCTGCCGGAAACGGTCGCGGGTGATCTGCTCGCGGGCCGGCAGCACCGACTCGGCCCGGTCGAGCTGCACGATGACGCTCCCCCGATCGATCTGCTGCACGATGCCATTGATCAGCTCGCCGACGCGCTCGTGATACTCGTCGAAGACGCGGTCGCGCTCCGCTTCGCGGACGCGCTGGATCAGGACCTGCTTGGCGGCCTGGATGGCGTTGCGACCGAACTTGGAGATCGGTAGCTGGATGTCGATCCGGTCGCCGACGCGCGCGTCGGGCTTGAGGCGCTTGGCCTCGATCAGGGGAATCTGGTAGCCGCGATCGACCTGATCGAAGTCATCGGCCACCTCCATGGTCGCCTTCATGCTGATCGAGCCCGAGTCGGGATCGAAGTCGACGGTGACCTGGGCGGAGGCGCCGAGCTTCTTCTTGGCGGCCGACAGCAGACCGGCCTCGAGCGTCTCGATCAGGACCTGCCGATCGACGCTCTTCTCGCGGGCGATCTGCCCCAGGGCCTCCATGAGGTCCGCGTTTAACGTCTCTCTCTTGGCTTCCACGGATCCACCTTCAGGCGAGCGTTCTGGATGTCGCCATGTGCGACCTCGAGGCGCTCGTCACGGCCATCGGTCAGCTCCAGCGTCACCGTCGCGTCGTTCGCCGCGACGATCCGGCCGGTCACGGTTCTCCGCCCCTCGCCCGCGCGCTCGAGGCGCACCACCGCCACCTCGCCGACGAAGCGGCGGAAATGCGCCGGCCGCGTCAGCGGTCGCTCGATGCCGGGCGACGACACCTCCAGGACGTGGCGACCGGGAATCCTGGCCTCGATCCGCGGCTCGGCGCCGATGGCGCGCGAGGCGCGCACGCAGTCGCCGACCGAGATCGCCTGGTCCTCGGTGTCCGGTTCAAGGTGATCGATCTTGACCTGCACGCACACCGCGCGCCCGCGGGGCATCAGCTTGAGCTCGACCAGCTCGTAGCCCAGCCCCCCGACCACCTCCTCGATCAACGCCCTGAGCTCGACCGCGCTCGGCTTCATGATTGACGGGGCACGCCCACGGCGCCCGGCCGTCGAGCGGTGCGATCTTCCGGCCTGAAACGAGAATGAGTGGACCGCCGCCCACTCAACACGAACGCTCGACGATAGCCGACCCCCGGGGGCGGCGCAAGGGAAAACCCGTTCGCAGTCATACAGATGGCCGTCCCCGGGGTTCCCGGGGCGCCGGCCGGCGCCAGAGGTGATCCAGCGGTCCGTTGCCGCGCCCGAAGCCCGGCGCGTGGCGCATCGCCCCCGCCACGTAGACCTTGGCGGCGGCGATGGCCGGCCCCAGCGCCAGGCCCCGGGCCAGGCCGGCGGCGATCGCCGCCGACAGGGTGCAGCCGGTGCCGTGCGCCGAGCGTGTCCGGATCCGGCGGCCGGGGAAACGGCGCAGCTCGCCGTCCGCCCACAGCACGTCGATGGCGTCGCCGCGGCGGTGACCGCCCTTGACCAGGACCGCGGCGCCGCATGCCTCGCCGATCCGCCGCGCCGCCGTCTCCATGTCGCGGAGCGCCCGCACCGGCCGGCCGGTCAGCACCTCCGCCTCCGCCAGGTTGGGTGTCACCAGGGTCGCCAGCGGCAGGAGGCGCCGGATCAGCACCTCGACCGCCGCCGGATCGAGCAGTGGATCCCCCGACTGCGCCACCATCACCGGGTCGACGACCAGCGGCCGGATGCGGTAGCGGTCGACGACGCGCGCCACCGCGCGGACGATCGCCGCCGAGCCCAGCATGCCGGTCTTGGCCGCCTCGACGCCCAGGTCGGTGGCCACCGCCTCCACCTGTGCCGCGACCAGCGTCGGCTTGACGAGCTGCACCGCGATCACCCCGCAGGTATTCTGGGCAGTGATGCCGGTCACCGCGCTCATGCCGAACACGCCGTGTGCGGCGAAGGTCTTCAGGTCGGCCTGCAGACCGGCCCCGCCGCCGGAGTCGGAACCGGCGATGGTGAGGACGCGTGGCAGTCGGCGCTTGCGTGGCATCGAGACCTCCTCGAGCGGACCCGTGCCGTCCCGGACACGCGGCGACGCCGCATGCCGGAGCGGCAGGACAACCTAGCAACCCGGAGGCCGGGGCCGCAAGACGAGGCGAGCCTCGGGGTGCGGCGGGGCCCGGTGGCGGCGAGCCGCCCGGCCGGCGCCGTGCCGCCGGGCGTTCAGGGGTCGTAGACCAGGCTCGCGACCACCTCGCCGACCAGCCCGAGGCTCGAGGCCGAGCACTTGTCGGGCGTATCCTCGACGGTGTGCCAGTGGAGGTAGTCGAAGTCGACGATGTCGATGGCCGGCACGCCGGCCTCGAGGAGCGGCACGTGATCGTCGTAGAGCATGATCGGCGGACCGTCCGCGAAGGCGTCGATGGCGAGGAAGCGGGCGCGCTCCCAGACATAGCGCTGGATGTCGGGGGCGCCGCGCA
>JASFRE010000183.1:0-7957 GCA_050115055.1 Candidatus Eiseniibacteriota bacterium
CGAACGCCTCGCGCTGCAGGTCGATCCGCGACTGGATCTTGTCGACGTAGATCGAGAACTGCTTGTCGTAGAGCTCGCGCGGGTAGGGCTTGTTGATGAGCTTCGAGAACAGCTCCTTCAGATCCTCGTACTTGGGCAGGAACCCGATCGGCGTCTCGATGGCCTCGACCTCGCCGTGCGCGCGCCTGGCCAGCCAGCTCAGCCAGACCTTGACGTCGCGCTTCTCGCCGAGGAGCTTCGTCGTCGAGCCGCCACGCGACTCGTCGGTCAGGAAGTAGTTGAGGCCGGCCAGGATCGGTCGTCCCGCCTCGGTGAACTTGCTGCTACCGAAGAACTCGAACTGCGAGCTCATGTAGTCGGCGAGCGCGCCCGGGATGAACGGCGCGTTGGCCCACGGCTGGCGCTTCACACCGGTGGCGCCGACCTCGGTGGCGGTCGCCGCCGACACGATCGACGCGCCGATCACCACGCCGTGATCCGAGTTCTTGCCGACCCAGACGGGCGGCATGGTGTCGGAGTCACGACCCGAGTAGGTGATCACCTTGACCGTGGCGCCCTCCGGCGACTCGCCGACCTGGGCGTTGTAGTTGGCGATCGCGCGGCAACGCAGGGTGCAGCGCGCGTTCGGGTGCGAGATCGGGATCTCCTTGCCGTTCGCGTCCTTCTTGCCCTTCCACCAGTCACCCTGGAAGTTGGTGCCCTTGTCGGGATGCGACTCGCCGTTCCCCGTCCAGTGCGGCACCCCCTTGTCGTCGACCAGGACGTTCGACCAGATGACCTCGGTGCCGGCTTCGCGCAGGCACTTCATGAGGTAGGGATCGCCCTCGCGATTCACGTCGGCCACGATGCCGAAGATGCCCTGCTCGGGGTTGATGGCCCGCATCGTGCCGTTCTCGGCGATCCACATCTGCGCCAGATCGTCGCCCACGAAGTCCGTACCGGCCATGGCCGTCGTCGTCTTGCCGCAGCCGCTCGGTGCCGCGCCGGCGAACCAGGTGACGCGTCCGGTCTCGTCCTTCATGCCGGTGATGAACATGTGCTCGGACAGCTCGCGTCCCTTGCCGAAGTAGGTGGCGAGGTCGACCGCGAAGCGGTGATTGCCCTTCTTGAGGAGCAGCGTGTTGCCGGCGTAGGTGCAGAAGGTGCTGAAGGTCGTGAGCCAGCTGCGGTCCATGAAGACGCGCGCGTTCGGCAGATCCTCGGGACGGTTCAGCCCCTGGCTGTGCACGTTGGTCAGGAAGAGGCCGGCGCGCTTCACCTGCTCGTCGAAGTCGTTGTAGACGTGTCGGTAGAGGATGTCGCCGGAATGCATGACATAGGTCGACGAGGAGATCTCGAGCGCCGGCAGCGCCATCTTGGCCCCCGCCGGACCACGGCAGAAGAAGCCGACCATCATCGTCATGCCCTTCATGATGCCGGTCATGTGCTGCTTGACATAGGCATGCGCCTCGGAGCGCTCGATCTTCTTGGCCAGGACGCTCGTCGGCTCGCCGGGATTCACGATGTAGAACGTCCGGTCGACGATCCGTCCCTGCTCCTCCGACAGATCGTAGTGGATCGTATGATCCTTCATGGCGAGCTTGCGCTCCTCGCCGTGGTCGAGGCTCATCTTCCGGATCGCCTGCATGTCCTCGGGAGAGCCGGTGCTGATGTAGACCGAGTCGGGCTGGCAGAGCGCGATCGCGTTGGCGATCTTGAGCAAGGCCTCCTCGTTCTTGATCTTCTCCAGCCGTGCGCGATGCTCCGTATCGAGCTTCTCCGCGAACAGCTTCCTCGCCGCGTCGATCGACTGGATCCCCCCCACGTCGGTGAGGATGTCGACACCCTTCCTCAGTTCCAGCATGGCTGTCTCCTTTGGGTCTCCCCTGGTTCCCCGCGCATGGGGCGGACTTCCCGCGCAGAACTCCCCGGACCCCCGGCCGTGCGTGCTTCGATCCCTCAGACAGACCCGCCACGATAGCACCGGCCGGCAGCGGCGGCAAGGGCCATCGCCCGTACTGACGCCGCTTTGCCGGCGCGCAGCGGCGGCGAGACTGGCTGCCGGACCGGCATCGAGGCACGACCGGGTCGATCAGGGTGCGAGCACCAGCTTGCGGGTCAGCGCGCGCGCTCCGGCGTGCAGCTCGAGGAAGTAGACGCCAGCCGCCGACGGACGGCCGCGGAGGTCGCGTCCGTCCCAGAGGATCGCGTGCGGGCCGGCGTCGAGGTGGCCATCGTGCAACAGCCGCACCGTGCGTCCCGTCACGTCGCGCACGCGCAGCGCCACGCGCGCGGCAACCGGCAGCTCGAGGTCGACGCGCACGCCGGCCCCGACCGGGCGGGGCGACACGAAGGAGAGCGCCGGGTCGACTCCCGCCGCCGACGGGACGGTCACCCGACCGAGCTCGTAGGTCGTGACCGCACCGGCCCGGTCCGTCGCCTGCAGGCGGTACCGGTAGCGCGCCCCGGCCTCCACCGTCCGGTCCTCGTAGCGGTACCGGCGGCCGCCGCGAACGACGGGGAGGAGCGGCCCGGTCACGAGGCGCTCGAAGCGGTCCGCCCGGGGATCACCGGTGCCGCCCGGCCGGTCGCCGTCATGTGCCACCGTCGATCGCCAGACCTCGAAGGCCACCGGGTCGCTGTCTGGCGACACCGACCAGCGAATGACGACGCGTCCCGCGCCGGGCTCGAGCGCCTGCCCGGTGAGCTCGACCGGCAGCGGCGGACCGACGAAGAAGTAGAAGAACTGCACGATGCGCTGGAAGGGGCTCAGCCC
Organism: Candidatus Eiseniibacteriota bacterium; assembly: GCA_050115055.1. GTDB lineage: Bacteria > Eisenbacteria > RBG-16-71-46 > CAVPCR01 > CBDCWB01 > JASFRE01. The sequence goes on from JASFRE010000183.1 coordinate 2,756, forward strand.
TTCGCCGGGCCGCACGGCGAACAGGTCGATGAAGTGCCCCGCTCCCTCGACCGCGTAGAAGTCGTAGGGCACCCCGACGTGATGGAGCCGGTCGCGGATCAGCACCCCGAGTTCGAAGTGCACCACCTGGTCGGCCGTCCCGTGGATGACGATGCCCGGCGTCTCGCCGGCCTCGATGTGGTCGACGTACGAGGCCAGCGTGCCCGCCTGCTCCCAGACGGCGCTGAGCGGCGGGTCGAGCACCACGCCGTAGTCGTCGATCACGTAGGCGACGTTCAGCGACAGGGTGGCGCCGCGTGAGATGCCGCCGATCACGATGCGCTCGGCGTCGACGGCCAGCGAGTCGCTGTGCGCGATCAGCCAGCGCACCGCGGTGGTCACGTCCTCGGTGTTGGCGGCCCAGACGTCGAGGTCCGGCGAGGTCGGGAACGAGTCGACCAGCGCCGCGTGGTAGGGCGCGAACTCCGGCGACACCACGGGGTGCGCGACGGTGTCCCGGTAGTCGATCGACATCGCGACGTAGCCCCGCCCGGCCATCGCCGCGGCCAGGCGCACCAGCAACGGCCGCTGCCGGTAGGAGCCCGCCCCGTGAACGATGACACAACCCGGGCGAGGGACCGGCGCATCGCCCAGGGGCTCGTACAGGTCGAGTCGCAACGCGACACCGACCGGCGGCTGTCCGGCCGGCAGCGAGGCGTAGACGATGTCCTCGGTGCGCTCGACCGCGAACATCGAGTCGCGCAGGGCCTGCTGCGCGCCGGCCGGGAAGGCCGCGGCGAGAGCGGCGATGCTCAGGATGAGGCAGACGGCGGCACGTGGCATGTGGCCTCCTCGCGGCGGTGGGCCCTTCACGAGACGCTCGCCGCCGCACTCAAGTCTAGCGAAGCGTCCCCGCGCTGCCGCCCCCGCCGTCCTCCCGGAACCCGCGGCGCCTCCTCGTCCCGCCATCCGGCGCGTCGGCGATGGATTGCTGGCCGTCATCACCGGCAACCTGCCCGGACGCAGGCCTTGTTGAGAAACGCTTGCAGTCAGTCGCCGCCGACGGTACGATCCCCGGGCTCTGGTCGGAGGCCGGGGCTCCCACCCCGTTCTGCCCCCTGTCGGCGTCACTCTCCAGCCATCAGGAGGAACCCCATCATGCTCTCCCCGAAGCAACCCCTGTCGGCGCTGCTCGTGGCGCTCGGCGCCATGCTGCTCGCCATGCCTGGCAGCGCCAGTGCGCAGATCATCTTCTATGACCTCGACTTCAGTACGCCCCCGCACACCGTCGGCCTGCCGCCGGCCATCGGCGCGGGTCCCGCACCCCGCGAGACCGTCTCCGCCATCACCTTCGGCACGCCGACGGTGATCGCCGCCTACGGTGGACTGACCGACCAGCCGTGCGCCTTCGACTCGTTCGACGGCACCGGCGATCAGTTCTCCCTCAGCCTCTTCGACCTGCCGGCATCGACGTTCTACCGCCACCGCTGCCGGATCGAGATGGGCAACGTCGCAGCGGGTGACGGCCTGACCATCCTCTACGACACGCCGCAGGTCCGTTCCATCCGCTTCGACGCGAGCGGCAACGTCCAGATCTTCGTTCCGGGAATCGGCTCGGCGACCATCGCCAGCTTCAATTTCGCGACGGTCATCGATCTCCGTGTCGACATCAACCTCGCGACCGACGTCTGGGAGATCTACCTGGACGGCGCGCTCGAGCACTCCGGCAGCTTCGGTGGCGCGGCGGCCGTCGAGCGTGTGCGCTACTCGACGGAGGTCGTCGCCAGTCCGCCGGGGGCCTCGTTCGCCGTCGACGACATCACGATCGCCGACTCGCCCGCCGTCCCGGGTGCCGCCTGCGAGCGCCTCGAATTCGAGGACCTGCCGGCCGGCGGCTTCTGGGTGGCAGGCGACGCCTTCACGACCGAGGGCGTCTTCGTCGAGGTGGGGCCGTTCTTCAGCCAGCCGGGCCCGTGCATCCCGCCGACGACCAGCAACTTCGCGCGGATCTCGAACCTCGGGCGTGCCTGCGGCGGCGGGCAGGAGCTCGAGATCAACAACGTGACGCTGCGCTTCGACTTCGATGTCACGGTCACCGACATCGTGATCCCGTACGGCGAGTACGGCGGCACCGTCGATCTCGGCATCAACGGCGACTGCCGCGTCGTCCAGAACTTCGCCGACCTGAACGGCGCCGTCCTCGGCGGTGTCCAGATCCAGGTCGTCGACTTCGGGGTCCCCGGCCAGGGCTGCGGCGTCATCCTGCTCCAGGGCCCCGTCGACGCCCTGCTCGTCGGCGGTCAGGAGCTGTGGATCGACAACCTCGCCGGCTGCGAGCAGTGCACCGCGCCCGAGCGCTCCGCCTTCGAGGACCTGCCGCTCTTCGCCGCCTACCCGGTCGGCTCGAGCTTCACCAGCGAATTCGCCACCTACGAGGTGCGGCCGTTCTTCTTCGGTCCGGGCTGCACCAACCCGTTCAGCCAGGGCGAGGCCAAGGTCGAGAACAACGGCTTCGCCTGCGGCTCGGGCCAGGAGATCTTCGTCAACAACACGAATCTCGCCCTCGACTCGCCGCTCGCGCCGTACGAGTGGGTGCTCGTCGACTACGGCGAGTACGGCGGCAACCTGAACCTGACCATCAACGGCGACTGCCGCGAGTTCGACGACTTCGCGGACGTGAGCGGCCAGTTGATCGGTGGCGTGGCGGTGTTCGCGGTCGACTACGGCGCCCCTGGCCAGGGCTGCGGCAAGCTCTACGCGACCGGGACGATCGACGAGTACGTGATCGGCGGCCAGGAGCTCTACATCGACAACCTGCGGGTCTGCCCGGTCGAGACCACCGGCATCGACCGGGCGACGCGGAGCCTGCCCGCGACCAGCCGGCTCGACCAGAACCGGCCGAACCCGTTCAATCCCTCGACCTCGATCGCATTCGAGCTGGCCGCCGCCGGCCCGACGCGGCTCGAGATCTTCGACATCGCCGGGCGGCAGGTGCGCGCGCTGGTCGACGGCCAGCTGCCTGCCGGTGCCCACCGCGTCACCTGGGACGGCACCGACCAGGGCGGCCGGCGGGTCGCCAGTGGCGTCTACGTCTACCGCCTGGAGACCGCCGGGACGACCGTTGCGCGGCGGATGATCGTCCTCAAGTAAGCCGGCGTACGATCGCCCGCTTCCCGCCGGCGCGGGGGCCGGGCCGCGACGGCACACCAGGCCCGGCGGCGCTACCGCGCGCCGCCGGGCCTTCTCTATTCAGGTGATGGACTTAGAGCCGCTCGGTGGCTCCCGGCCAGGAATTGGTTGAGCGCCCGGACCTGACCCCCTAGGATCGGGGCCTCGCGCGATCCGGGACAGCTCAGATCGGCGACCAGCCCCGTTCGAGCGTGGACGCCGCCCCCGCGGCCACGCGCTTCGAAACCGGTGCAGTAACCTGGAGCCGATCGTTGAATATCCTGCTGTACAGCCCGGACAACGGAGTCACGCGTAACTACATGCCGCATCTCTGGATGTTCCTGCTGCGCTCGCTGGTGCCGCCGGGACACCGAGTCTCCCTGATCGACGCCAACGCCAGTCCACTCGACGAGGCCGGACTGGCCACCTACATCCGCGAGCAGCGGATCGACCTGGTCGGGATCGGCGCCATGACCCGCATGATCGCCCGGGCCTACCGCATGGCGGCGGCGGCGCGTGCGGCCGGGGCCAAGGTGGTGATGGGCGGCCCGCACGTCACCGAGGTCCCCGACGAGGCGCTCGGGCGAACCGGTGGCCCGCGCTACGCCGACGCCGTGGCGCTGGGCGAGGCCGATCGCACCTGGCCGCGCATCGTCGAGGACGCCGCCCGCGACCGGCTCGAGGAGATCTACGCGCCGGTCGACGCCGACGGCGTCGAGCAGAAGCCGGGTCTCGACGACTATCCGCGCATTCCCTGGGACACGATCGATCTCGAGCAGTTCAACCTGATCAACCTGATGCCAGGTGGCATCAGGAACGTGCTGCGCCGGATCGGCATGCGCTGGGAGTGCTTTCACCTGCTGCCGGTCGAGACGGGTCGCGGCTGTCCGTACGGCTGCGAGTTCTGCACCGTGACCGGCTTCTTCGGCGACCAGATCCGCTTCCGCTCCAACCAGAGCGTCGTCGACGAGCTGCTGCTCATCAAGCGGACCGCGCAGCTACGGCGCGGCAAGATCGGCGTCTTCTTCATCGACGACAACTTCGCGATCCACCGCAAGCGCGCCAAGGAGCTGCTGCGCGAGATGATCGCCCGGGACGCCTGTGTCCCCTGGGTGGCCCAGATCAGCATCAACCTGCTCGATGACGACGAGCTACTCGACCTGATCCGCGACAGCGGCGGCAAGTTCATCTTCTGCGGCCTCGAGTCGATCGACGATCAGAACCTGAAGGGGGTCGCGAAGAGCTTCAACCGGCCGGCCGAGTACCGGGCGACGCTCGAGCGCATGGCGGAGCGCGGCATCTACGCCATCACGTCGTTCATCTTCGGGATGGACCATGACCGTCCGGGCGTCGCCGACCGGGTGCTGGAGCAGGTGGAGACCTGGCCGCCGGGGCTGCCGGTCTTCGGGCACCTGACACCGTACCCGGGCACGCCGCTGTACGAGCGTCTCGAAGCTGCGGGACGCCTCGAACGCCCGCAGCACTGGCTCGACTTCCAGCCCTTCCGGATGAGCTTCACGCCGGCCGGGATCCACGCCGAGCAGGTTCACGAAGAGCTCGGGCACGCCTGGGGCGCGACCTACAGCGGCGCGGCGATGCAGCGCACCATGGCCCGGCTGTCCCATCGCCCGTTTCATGACCGTGTCATCCACCTCATGGCCCGCCTCGCCTTCCGCGGCATCTACTTCCCCCAGATGAGGGCCTCGGACTGGGCACGCGTGATCCTCGACAACCGGCGGCCGATTCTCCGAATCGCACTGGAGGCCCTGACGCTGGCACGGCGGCAACCGCGGCGCGGGAAGAAGCTGTCGAGCCCCGTCCCGGCGCGCGGTGCGGAGGCATGAGGTGGTCCGGAGCGCTGGCGGCAGAGCGCGGCGAAGCACGGCCCGGTGACGGTGTGACGACGCCACGCGCCGGACTGCATCGAACGATCAGGAAGGAGTCCAACGTGTCGAACGTGCTGCTCGTCTACCCGGAGCATCCGACCTCGTTCTGGAGCTTCGACGAGGCTCTGGCGATGCTCGACCGGCAGTCGGCATTCCCGCCGCTCGGCCT
>JASFRE010000184.1:0-7956 GCA_050115055.1 Candidatus Eiseniibacteriota bacterium
CGGCGCGCGTCGATCCGGGCGGGCGCGGCTCAGAGCCCCGGGCGGGCGCGGCTCAGAAGCGGAGCACGAGCGGCCGGATCCGCACGCCATCACGCGCCGGTTGCGGAATCAGTCCCAGTGCCACCCGGCGCAGCACGTCGCCGGCCAGCGCCTCGCCGCTCAGGTGCCCGCCGGCCGCCCGTGCATGCGGCTCCCCGCCGAGCTGGTTCAACGGTGGCAGCGCCCAATTGAGCACGGCGAGCGGGATCAGCACCAGGCCCATGGCGACCAGCGCGTCCTCGTGGTCCGACACGGCGTAGCCGAGGATGGCGCCGCCGCCGATGGCACCCGCGTAGACCAGCGCCAGCCCCGGCGTACGCTCCTGACGGATGGTCGCGGCGCGGGCGATGAGGGCGCCGTCGACGCTGCCGAGCAGCACCCCGAGTGATCGCTCCAGCGTCGAGGCGTCGTCGTCGGCGCGAGCCGGGGCGGGAGCGAGCCCGGTCGACAAGGCACTCGTCACGCAGAGGGTGACGGCCAGGGCGGTGAGGCGGAGGGAGCGGCGCGGGCGCTCCCCGCGAATGAGCACCGTCATCGATAGCCTCCAGTCGGGCGCGGCATGCTACGCCGGGCATCGGGGATCCACGAGTCGGAGCGTAGGCCGTGCCGGTGCGGCGCACAATGTCGACGTCCGGCTGCCGCGAGCGCCGAGCGGCGTCGGTCGAGCACCGAGCGGCGTCAGTCGGGCGCCGGGCGTCGTCGGCGAGCGCGAGGCGTCGTCGGCGAGCTCGAAACGTCGTCGGCGAGCTCGAAGCGTCGTCGGCGAGCGGCAAGCAGGCCCCCGGCCATGACGCGGGTCCCCGGGACGGCCGCGGACTCGGGGCCCCGGGTCCGGGGGAATTCCTGTACAATCGATGCGAGGCCGTCGTCGATCGCGTCGAATCCCCACGTCCTTCGAGGCAAGCTCACATGGATCTGTCGTGCGATGTCAAGGACCTGATCTACCTCGACTGCGCCGCCACCGTCTATCCGAAGCCCCGCGAGATTCTCGACAGCATGGTCGACCTGTACCGGGCGTACGGGGTCAATCCCGGCCGCTCGGGGTACGACCTCTGCGTGGTCGGTGGCAATCTCGTGGAAGACACGCGGGCGAAGCTGACCCAGTTCTTCGGCGGCACGCATCCCGAGCGCCTCTGCTTCGCCTCGAACGCCACCGACGCGCTGAATCTCCTGATCCATGGTCTCGTCGCCCCTGGTGACCACGTCATCTCGACCACCGTCGAGCACAACTCGGTCATCCGCCCGCTCAACCACCTGCGGCGCGACATCGGCATCACGGTCGACTACGTGCCGTTCGGCGCCGACTGCCGCGTCGATCCGGGGGAGATCGAGCGCCGCATCCGCAAGGAGACGCGCCTGGTCGTGGTCAATCACGGCTCGAACGTGGTCGGTGCCGTGCAGCCGGTGGCGGAGATCGGCCACATCTGCCGCGAACACGGCGTGACCTTCGTCATCGACACCGCCCAGACCGCCGGCGTCGTGCCGATCGACGTCGAGGAGATGTGCATCGACGCGCTCGCCTTCACCGGTCACAAGTCGCTGCTCGGACCGACCGGTATCGGTGGCGTCTACGTCCGTCCCGGGGTCGAGGTCCGCCATACGCGAGCCGGCGGCACCGGCGTGCGCTCCGCGCACCCCTATCACCTCGATGAGTACCCCTTCCGGCTCGAGTACGGTACCGGCAACGTGCTCGGCATCCTCGGCCTGCACGAGGCCCAGGAGTGGATCGCCGATCGTGGCATCGACACCATCTACGGCCACGAGATGCAGCTCTTCTCCCGGCTGCAGGCCGGCATCGCGGCCATCGACGGCGTCACCATCCACGGCACCACGAGTCTCGAGAACCGCCTGCCGGTGCTCAGCTTCACCGTCGATGGGCTCGACCCCTCCGACGTCGGCACGATGCTCGACGTCGACCACGACATCGCCACGCGCACCGGGCTGCAATGCGCGCCGCTCATCCACGAGCAGATGGGCACGGCGCCGCGCGGCACGGTGCGTATGAGCGTCGGTCCGCTCAACGTCGACGAGCACATCAACGCGGCGATCGAGGCGGTCCGCGACGTGGCGGCGCAGGCGGTAAAGCTGTCGGCGACGTCGGGGACGGCCACGACCGGAACGGCGACGTGACGGACACGGGCACACGCCGCGATTCCGAGCCGCCGGCCGGCGCCTCGATCCGCGCCGCCCGCCCGGCCGACACGCCCCGCATCCTCGAGCTCATCCGGGAGCTCGCCGTCTACGAGCGCCTCGCCGACCAGGTCACCGCCGACGAGGCGGGCATCGGGCGGGCACTCTTCGGGGAGCCCCGGTGGGCCGAGGCGCTGGTCGGCGAGGTCGATGGGCAGGTGGTCGCGTTCGCGCTGTTCTTCCACAACTTCTCGACCTTCCTGGGGCGTCCCGGGCTCTATCTCGAGGACCTCTACGTCCAGCCCGTGCACCGCGGGCGCGGCCTCGGTCGCCGGCTGCTGGCAGCGCTGGCAGGCATCGCGGTCGAGCGCGGCTGCGGCCGCATGGAGTGGGCCGTCCTCGACTGGAACGCGCCGGCGATCGGTTTCTACGACGCACTGGGCGCCCGCCCGATGCGCGACTGGACCGTGTTTCGACTGACCGGCGACCGGCTCGCCCGGCTGGCGGACGCCGTTTCCGGTCCCGGGGATCATCCGGTATCCGGCATGCCGGTGCCGGGGAAGTGAAGCGCCGGTGGCCCTCGCCGAGCGCGGGTCCGTGACCATGACTCGACCAGACGATGCGATTACCGTCACCTTCACGCGTGGCGACCACCAGCTGCTCGCCGAGCACACCGCAGCCGACCCGGAGCTCCTCGATCGCTTTCCGGACATGACGAGCCGGCAGTCGACGGTCGTGGCGCTCAGCCTCGAGGAGATCGAGCGGCTGCTCGAGAGCCTCATCGAGGCCTCCCGGGACAACGACGACGGCGAGGTGCAGGACCGGCTCGACCGGCTGTGCCGGCGGCTCAACCGGATCGTCGACGAGCAGGACGAGGAGGGGGACAGCGATCCCGGGGAGCGTCCCCCACGGTCCTTCCGGCGGGCCGACCGGGAGGTGTGACGGCGGGTGGCCAGGGGGCGTTGACGGCGGGCGGCCAGGGAGCGTTGACGGCGCTCCGGCCCCGGCCGTGGCCGGAATCGCTCGCAATCGCCCGGACCGCCCGTTCCGTCGACCGGTGGCGCCCCCGGTCCCCCCGATTCACCGGCACGGGGCCGGCGCTCGCCGCGTGTCTATCCTTGGGAGAGGGTCGGTCGAGAGCCGGCCGGGATCACCGTGTCCGATGCGGGGTCCGGGCTGTGGCCCTCGCCCGTGCCGCGCTCGTCCGTGCCGCGCTCGTCCGTCCCACGCTCGCCCGTGCCACGCTCGCCCGTGCCGCGCGCCGCCACCGGCCGCCCCCAAGCCGCCCGCGACGTGCGCCGTGCGCGGGGCCGGGCGGCGGTTGGCGCAGGTGGCGGCAACCCGGCGGGCGCGCCCCCCGTCGAGATAGGTAGGGTGAGGCTCGCGCCAGGGTCGTGCCACCAGCGCGCGACCAGCACGCCCGCCGGCCGGCGTCACCTCCGTCGCCAGCATCGGTCCATCCCCCGGTACACGAGGTGCAGCATGTCGAGGTTCGTGCGACGTCCAGGTCGATGGCGGCCGGCTGCCCGGCGAGGGGTGCGCGCCCGTCAGCCCCGGGGGGGCCTGGTCGGGCTCCTGGCTGGGTTCCAGGTCGGGCTCCTCCTGGTGGCGGGACTGGCGCAAGGCTCGCCGGCGGGCATGCCGGGAGGGCCATCGGGCGCGGCGCCTGGCGGGGTGCCTGGCGGGGTGCCTGGCGCGGCGCCTGGCGGGACGCGCGACGCGTCGCTTGACGGTGCTCCGCAAGCGGCCGTGCCGGCAACGTCCGCCGCGGCGATCCTGCGCCTGCGCCGGCTGGCCACCATCGAGCGCGTCGAGCTCGACGCGGCTGGCCTGCCCCGTGTGGTGCGGGGACGCCTGTCCCCACCGGTGGCGGCGGGCGGGCAGGTCGCCGCCGTGCAGCACTTCCTCGAGCTCGAGCCGGAGCTGTTCGGTCTGCGCCCGGCGGTCGATGCGCTCCGGGTCACCCGCGTCCGCGGCGACGCGCTCGGCATGACCCATCTCCGGCTGCGCCAGGAGCACGCCGGCGTGCGCGTCGCCTCTGCCGACCTGCGCGCGCACTTCGATGCCGCGGGCGTGCTGCGGATGCTGAATGGACGCGTGCTGGCCGCCGTCCGGGTCGACACCCAGCCACGCATCGACGGCGAGCGGGCGATCGACCTGGCGCAGGCGGCGGTCCGACCGGCGACCGGCCAGCCCTTTCAGGTCGACCGGGAGCGCCTGACGCACGAGCTCGTCATCGTGCGCCTCGGGGCGATCACCGGAGATGCCGACCGGCTGGTCTGGAGGGTGCACGTGCGGTCGACGTTGCCGCACGGACGCTGGGAGGTCGACGTCGATGCCCACGACGGCTCGGTGGTCGCGGTCCGGGACCGCCTGTGCTCGCACGGTGTGCCGGTGGCGGACGGTACCGTGGCGCGCGCCGGCTCGGAGATCGGCACGGGCTTCGGCGTCATGGGCGACACGAAGGACCACATCGACACCTGGTTCGACGACGTGCGCTTCCAGCTCGACGATCGCACGCGCCAGGAGGCCCACGATCCGCACGGTCACGCCGGGCGCATGGGCGAGGGCGAGGGGATCCTCACCTACCAGTACGGGGCCGGGCTGCCGGGCTGGATCATGGAGGATCCGGACAACGTCTGGGACGATTCGAACCAGGCGGCGGCGGTCGACGCCCACGTGTACGCGGCGTGGGTCTACGACTTCCTGAATCACGGGCTCGGGCGCAACGGCTTCGACGACGCCGGCGGGTCGATGGTGAGCAGCATCGATGATCGCAGCTGCACCAACAACGCCTACTGGGACGGCGTGCAGGTGTCGTACTGCCGGGTCACCGGGGGCAACCGACCGATGCCCGGCAGCCTCGACATCGTCGCCCACGAGTGGGGGCACGCGGTCACCGAGTACAGCTCCGACCTGGTCTACGCGCGCGAGCCGGGCGCGCTGAACGAGTCGTTCTCCGACATGCTCGGTGTGCGCCTCGAGCACGCGCACGGCACTCCGAACTGGCTCATCGGCGAGAACTTCAATGGCAGCGGCTTCCGCAGCCTGGCGAACCCGCGCATCTTCGGCGATCCCGACTGCCGTGGCGGCCCCGGCTGGGTGCCGGTCACCGACTGCGTCCCCTCCGAGCGCAACGACTGGTGCGGCGTGCACACCAACAGCGGCGTCCCCAACCGGATGTTCCATCTGCTGAGCGAGGGCGGCACCGCCAACAACCGCACCGTCGTGGGGCTAGGCATCGATGCCGCGTTCCAGATCATGCATCGCAGCAACGTCTTCTACTGGACCAGCGAGGCCGGCTTCGACGACGCCATGTTCGGCAGCATGGCGGCGGCGCAGGATCTGGATCCGGGCGGCGAGTGGGCGCAGCAGGTGGAGCTGGCCTGGCAGGCGGTCTGTGTCGGCGCGCCGGCCAACGTGGCGCCGGTGGCGGTGGCCGGCGGGCCGTACGCCGGCAGCGCCGGCGAGCTGGTACTGCTCGACGGCAGCGGCTCCTACGACGACGACGGAACGATCGTGGGCTACAACTGGGAGTTCGGCGACGGCGCGATCGGCAGCGGCGTGCTGGTCGGACACGTCTACGAGACGGCCGGCACCTACACCGCGACGCTGTGGGTGCTCGACTCGGGCGGCCTGTTCGGCGCTGGCACCGCGCGGGTCGAGGTGACGCCGGTGTCCGCGGTGGAGCTGGCGGAGGTGCAGCTGGTGCCACGGGCGGGCGCGGTAACCGTCGTCTGGCGGACGGCCGCCGAGGCCGATCACGCCGGATTCCACGTCTGGCGGCGCGCGGTCGATGGCACCGGGGAGGACGGCGCCGGCGAGGTTGGCGGCGGCTCCGGCTTCGTGCGCCTCACCCGGCGGCTGCTCCGCGGCGGCGCTGAAGCCGGTGGGGGCGACCGCGGTGGCGGCCGGACGTACGAGTACGTCGACCGCACCGTGCGACCGGGCGCCACCTACGCCTACCGGCTCGAGGCGGTGGACCGCGCCGGTGAGCGACAGCTCTTCGAGGCGGGCTCGGTGACGACCTGGCCGGAGGCGGTGGCAGTGTCCGCCGGGGCGCCGACCATGCACCCGAACCGTCCGAACCCGTTCAACCCGTCGACCACCATCGCTTTCGAGGTGCCGGCCGCGGGTCCGGTGTCGGTCCGCATCTACGACGGTCAGGGCCGACAGGTGCGGCGGCTGGCCGAGCGCCGGTTCGCGGCCGGACGCCAGGAGGTCGGCTGGGACGGCCGCGACGACGCCGGCCGCCCGCAGGGCTCGGGCGTCTACGTCGTGCGCGTCCGCTCGGGGGCCGGCGCGACGTCGCGAAAGATCGTCCTGGTGCGGTGAGGACGGCACGTGCGCCGCGCCAGCGGAGGCGACCGGCTGGGCGCCGCGGGGCACGACATGCGAGGGAGCCGACCTAGTAGGCCGGCTCCGCCATGCCGTACTGCGCCCATTCCTCCTTCGAGGGCCCCATGATGCCCGGCACCTTGCGCCCCGCCTGACGCAGCAGGACGGTCAACTGACCGAGATGGTGGATCTCGTGGTGGATCAGGATGGTGAGCGTCTTGCCGCGTGGCCACGTCTCGCCGTACATCGTATCGGCCTCGAGCAGCGTCGCGTCGGTCCAGCGGTCGACAACGGCCTGGCGCAGCTCCTGGCTGGCCTTGCGGTAGCCACTCACGATCTCGGTCGCCGAGTCCGGGGGCAGGCCGTGGGCGTCGACCGCCGAGAGTCCCAGTCCGGTCTTGCCCATCATCTCGGGGACCGTGGTCACGATGTGCCAGGCGATACCGGCCGCCGTGCGATGGCCGTCCGCCACGGTCTGGCGCAGCGCGGCATCGTCGAACGCTTCCAGCACCTGGATCGTGCGTCCCGCCGCGGCGTCATAGGTCTCCAGGAAGTCATCGATCGTGCGGAACATGGGTGTCTCTCCCTCACACTTCAGTCGGCGACCGTCCAGCCCCCTCGCGACCGCGTCGCGGGCTGGTCGGCGCATTCGCCGGCGAACTCGGAGCGGAACGCGAGCCTAGCAGCCGGCCATCGGGCATACCAGCGGGATCGACTGCACGGTATGATCGCCGCATGCGCATCCGCCGCCTCCATCGCTGGGACCTGACGCCGCGCGAGGCGGTCGCGGTCCAGCGGCGGCTTCGCGGTCGTGTCGAGAGCAGGGATCGTCTGCCGGCGATCCGCACGGTGGCCGGACTCGACGTCGGCTTCGACCGGCGCGGCGGCACGACGCGTGCCGCGGTCGCGGTGCTGCAGTTCCCGTCGCTCGAGCCGTGCGACGAGGCAGTCGTCGTCCGGCGCACCTGCTTCCCGTACGTGCCGGGACTCCTGTCGTTCCGCGAGGTGCCGCCACTCCTCGACGCCCTCGCGGCGCTACGCCGCATGCCCGATCTGCTGCTGTGCGACGGCCAGGGGCTGGCGCATCCGCGACGCCTCGGTCTGGCTTGCCATCTCGGTCTGGTGACCGACACACCCTCGATCGGGGTCGCGAAGTCCCGCCTCGTCGGCACACACGATCCGCTGCCGGCGCGGCGGGGCGCGATGCGACCGCTGCACGATGGCGGCGAGCAGATCGGCGTCGTGTTGCGCACCCGCACCGGGGTCAAGCCGCTCTACGTGTCGGTCGGCCACCGCATCGCTCTCGAGACCGCGGTGCGCCTGGTGCTGGCCGTGACGCCGCGCTTCCGGCTGCCGGAGACCACGCGTCGGGCGCACCGGCTGGCCTCGGGATGAGGGCGGGACTCGACGCTCGGGCGGTGGCGGGGGTGGGGACGATGCCAGTGGTGG
>JASFRE010000185.1:0-7949 GCA_050115055.1 Candidatus Eiseniibacteriota bacterium
TCCATACTTTCTAGAGCCCCAGGGCGAGCGATCCGAACGGGCCGGCCGGGGCAAGGTCCCGCGCCGGCCCGGCAACCACCGCGTGCGCGGCGCGGTACGGCACTCCGGCGTGCAGCCCCGCCCCCCTCAACTGCAGTCTGTACCGCAGCAAACTGCAATCGCGTCTCAGTTGCACACACACCGAGACCCTGCAACGCGCGTTGCAGAGGTGCGCCCCCAACGCCTGGGTGGTACGTTCCGCGATTCCGTGCTAAGCTAGTGTCAGGAATGCACTAAGCTGGCGCGCCCGACGGACCCGCTGTGCCGCGCCGGAGCGTTCCCGTGGCCCCCCGGTCAACAGGCTGTGGGTGATCGTTGTCCTGCCGCGAGGCCGCGCCTCAGGGGCCACTCACCTCTTCTCCAGAAATGAGGAAGCGCCAGCATGCGCCACGCTACTGCTGCCACTCTGCTCCTGGCGATGCTCGTCTCGTTCCCTGCGTTCGCGAGCCCGCTCGACGAGTGGGTCGCGGTGACCGGCGACCAGGTGTCGGAGCCCGACATCCAGGTGCTCGAGTCCACCGGCGCTCGCACCGTCATCGCCTACGAGCTGCCGGGTTTCCTGTCGCGGACGGTGGACATCGCCGGTGACCCGCACGTCGTCCTCGCGTTGCCCGATCAGGCCCGCCGCATGGAAACCGGCAAGCCCGATCTGCCGGCGATCCGCCGCAGCATTATCGTGCCGGACGACGGTCGGTTCGCCGCGCGCGTGATCGATGCGACCTACGTGTCGCTCGAGACCGTGCCCCTCGCACCCTCGAAGGGTCACTTCACGCGTGACATCGACCCCGACAGCGTCCCCTACACCTTCGACGCGGTCTACGGACAGGACGCGCTCTACCCGGCCGATCAGGTCGTTCTGTACGATCCCTACATCCTGCGCGACTTCCGCGGCATGGTCGTCGAGGTCAATCCGATCCGCTACAACCCGGTTGCCGGCACCCTGGAGATCGCCGCGCGCCTGGTCGTGGAGGTCACCCGCGAGGCACCGGGCGGCATCAACGTCAAGCTGCGCGACAGCGGCACCGAGCGGATCACGCGCGACTTCGACCAGATCTACGCCAGTCACTTCGCGAACTACGACATGATCGGGCGCTACACGCCGATCGACGAGCCCGGGCGCCTCGTCATCATCACCTACGACGCCTTCCGCACCTACGTCGACCCCCTCTACGACTGGAAGGTGCAGCAGGGCGTCCCGGCCGAGATCTACAACCTGTCGGAGGTCGGCAGCACCTCCTCGCAGATCAAGAGCTGGATCGACGACCGCTACGCCGAGCCCGATGGCCTGACCTACGTGGTGCTCGTCGGGGACAAGCAACAGATCCCCACCATGACCGGTACGGCGGAGGGTGCGGACTCCGACCCCTGTTACGCCAAGTGCGAGGGCGCGGACGACTATCCGGACCTCTTCATCTCGCGCATCTCCGCCCAGACCCCGGCACACGTCCAGACCCAGGTGGCCAAGATCGTCGGCTACGAGCGTGACCCGGACACCGGCACGGCCGGCGCCTGGTACGTCCAGGGCACCGGCATCGCCAGCGCCGAGGGCAGCCCACCGGACTACACGCGGTGCGACTGGCTCCGCGACATGCTGCTCGGGTACAACTACGCCTGGGTCGACCAGATCTACGATCCCGGCGCGACGGCGAGCGAGGTGACGGCGGCGCTCAACCAGGGGCGGAGCTGCGTCAATTACATCGGCCACGGTTCGGGCACCTCCTGGGGCACGACCGGTTTCAACGTCTCGAACATCCACGCGCTGTCGAACGTCGGCATGCTGCCGTGGATCATCGACGTCTCCTGCCAGAACGGCGACTTCGGATTGAGCGAGTGCTTCGCCGAGGCCTTCCTGCGCGCCGGCACGGAGACGGCACCGACCGGCGCCGTGAGCTCGTATGCGGCCTCCACCAACGCCTCCTGGGTTCCGCCCTGCGACATGCAGAATCACGCCGTCGATCTCCTGACGTCCGACCAGCGCCGGACGATCGGCGGCCTGTTCTTCAACGGCGTCATGCATGCCATGGACGTCAATCCGGGCTACGAAGGCATCAAGCTCATGGAGCAGTACAATATCTTCGGTGACTGCTCGATGATGGTGCGCAACGCGATCCCGGAGGAGCTCGACATGCAGCACACGGGCGTGCTGCTGGTCGGGGTCTCCACCTACGCCGTGACGGTCACGTCCGGCGGCACACCGCTCGAGGGAGCCCTGGTCTGCGGCCGCACCGCCGGCAGCGGCGAGCTCTACGCCGCGGGCTACACCGACGCCGGCGGCCAGGTGACGCTCGACTTCGGCACCGGCGCCGGGTCGGTCGGCTCGCTGGAGCTCACCGCCACCGCCTACAACGCGGTGCCCGACTTCGACGAGGCCTCGATCATCCCGCCCGACGGCGCCTACTGTCTGTACGACAGCTACGTGGTCGACGACGACATGAGCGGAACCAGCTCCGGCAACGGCGACGGACTACCCGACGCCGGCGAGTCGATCGAGCTCCTGGTCGCGCTCCGCAACGTCGGCAGCGAGCCGGCCACCAACGTGACGGCGACGCTCGCCTCGACGTCTCCGTACGCGACGATCGACGACGACTACGAGGAGTACGGCACGGTGCCGGCCGGCGGTACGGCGGGGCCGGCCGACGACTTCGACGTGACCATCGCCGGCAACTGCCCCGACGGTCACTCGATGCTCTTCACGCTCGAGGCCACCGACGGCATCGACGTCTGGACGAGTGGTTTTTCGATCACCATCGGCGCGCCGGTCCTGTCGGTCTACGACATCCTGGTCGATGATCAGGCCCCCGGCGGCAACGGCAACGGCTGCCCGGAGCCGGGCGAGCAGGTGACCGTCTGCATCACGCTCGAGAACACCGGCAGCCGCGACGCGACGAGCGTCGAGGGGACAATCAGCACCCTCGATCAGTACGCGACGATCGACCTGGGGGAGGCCGCGGTGGCGTCGATCCCGGCCGGCGGCTACGCGACCCTGACGCCGGACTTCGTGGTCGCCCTCGATCCGGGTGCACCGGTCTACCACGAGCCGATCTTCAGGCTGGCCTGCTCGGCCGATGGCGGCTTCTCCGGCTCGGAGTTCTTCTCGTTCATCATCGGCTCGGCGGTGCTCGACGATGCCTTCGAGGCCGGCGAGGGGCTCTGGACCCACTCGGTGGTCTCGGGCGGCGCCGACGACTGGCACATGGAGACCTACCGCTCCAACTCACCGACCCACAGCTGGAAGTTCGGTGGCGCTGGCGCCGGGACCTACTCGAACAACGCCGACGGTGGCCTCGTGTCGCCGCCGGTCTGCCTGGGTCCGGCCTCGGAGCTCAGCTTCCACGACTGGCTGGATGCCGAGCAGTACACGGCGACCTCGGCCTGGGACGGCTGCGTGGTCGAACTCTCGACCGACGAGGGTGCCACCTGGGCGATCATCGAGCCGGTCGGCGGCTACAGCCACTCGATCTACGGCAGCTCCGCGGTGCCGCTGCCGGCCGGCACGCCGTGCTGGTCGGGCATGCACGACTGGCGTCAGGAGACCTTCGATCTCGCCGCGTACGAAAACGAGATGGTGCAGTTCCGCTTCCGGTTCGTCTCCGACGGCTACGTCGCCGAGGAGGGCTGGTACGTGGACGACATCATGGTGTCGAGCTCGACCACCGGCGCGGAGCCGCTCGACGTCGGGCGCGGCCCGCTCGACTTCGCGCTGGCCCAGAACACCCCGAACCCGTTCAATCCGACGACGTCGATCACGTACGCGTTGCCGCGAGACGCCCGTGTGGCGCTCCGCATCTACAACGTGACCGGCCAGCTGGTGCGGACACTGGTCGACGGCCCGCAGGCCGCCGGCTTCCAGAGCGCGGTCTGGGACGGCACCAGCGATCGCGGCCAGCAGGTGGCGAGCGGCGTCTACCTCTACCGCCTCGAAGCAGGCGACTGGAGCCAGCAGCGGACGATGGTGCTGCTCAAGTAGGCGGCGCGAGCCGGCGACGCGCCGCACGACGCGCGCCGGATCGCCCTGGTGACAGACGGGCCCCGCATGCGTGAATGCATGCGGGGCCCTTCGCTTCGGGGCCGGCGGTCGGGGTCAGCCGTCCAGAGCACCGGCCACACGATGCACCCGGCGGCCGGTCAGCGACCGGTGTAGCCGGCCTTCAGTCGCCCCCAGGTGGAGGGCTCCACCGGCCCCGGCGCGCACGGCGCGCAGGTGTCGAAGCCCCCCGCCGGCGCGCAGATCGTGCCGCGGCACACCGGGTCGATCGGCTGCACCTCGCCGCCGCAGGCCACGACGTGGCCGCCGAACGGGTAGGTCGGCTCGACCTGGCTCAGGCAGCCGGCGCCGGTCACGGTGAGGTGCAGGCGTCCGACCACCGCGCTCTCGCCGCCGGTCACGCAATCGAAGACGGTGGCGATGGTGCCGGCCGTCGGCCCACCGGGCGGCGCCGGCGTGGTGCCGTTCACCTGGTTCTCCTGGCAGTCCCACAGTCCGAAGAGGAACGTCCAGTCGCCCCAGTCGAAGGCGGTCTGCAGGCCTACGAGGTCGTCGTAGTTGCGGACCACGAGGTAGGCGGCGATGGTCGTCCCGATGGCGACGTCGACCGACGCATCGGGACAGGGATCGGCGATCGAGCACGGTCCGAAGGAGCTCTCGATCGCGTGCAGGACAAGGGTGGTCTCGGCGTTCAGCGCGACGACCGGGGCGGCGGTCGACGGCAGGAGCGCGCAGACCATCAGAACAGAAGCGATACGCATAGCGCAGTCTCTCCCGAGGCCACGCGTGACCGCGTGCTGGCGGGCGGAGGGTGCGCCGTCCGGGGCGGCGGACGAAACCCGGTTGCGTCGATGGTTCGGGCTGGCGGCCACGCGGGCGGAATGCGGGCGGTGGGCGAGGTGCGATACGCCGGCACCGGTCCCGGGTGCCGCTCACCGCGATCGATCCTCGCAACGGTAGTGTAGCGCGGATGGCGTCTGCCGGCCAGGTCCGGCTTGCCACACGGGTCAGCGCGATCCGACCGCCGCTGCCGCCGGGCTGCGGCGAGGCGACCGCGGGCCACCCCGTGGGCGACCGGCCGCGACCAGCTGTCAGACCCCCAGGACCTGGGCAGCGCGCAGGTAGTCCTCGGGACGCACGTAGACGATGTAGCCGAAGCCGCCGCGCCCGTCCGTGACACCGCTCGCCGTGTACACGTTGATGTCCGAGTCGTAGAGCTTGCGGTGGATCTCGGTGAGGGCACCGAGCTGATCGTCCCCGCGAATCAGGAAGGCGCTGAACGGACCGCTCAGCTCGAAGTCGTGACTCCTGGCGGCGCGGATCAGGTTCTGCGGCACCTCGGGAAAGATCTCGACCTGGGCGACCTCGGGCCCCATGGGAATGGCGCGGAAGGCGAGCATGTTGACCTTCTCCTCGGCCAGCTTGTGGAGGAGCTGGTAGGTCGCCCCCGGCGTATCCCGGATCGTCGCCCGGAAGTACTCCATTCCGAAGATCTTCGCTGTCATGAGTCTCTCGCCTCCCACGGCTCTTGGCGACGGGGTCGTGGCGCCGCCGCCCGGCGCGCCCCCGGACCGACGATCACGTGCGGGGGGAGACTAACCTCTCCCGCGCCACGAGCGGGACGATTTCCGCCCCGGATCGGGAGCGGCCGGAAACCGCGTCCCGGCCGGCGGCAGATGCCGTCCGTGGTCCCGAGTGCCCCGCCAACATGTTGCGAGAGGCAACGATCCCGCAGCGCGCTGGGGCTACGCGAGGGGTCATGAGAGCGGCCGCCTCCAAACATCGGAGCCGGACTCCGGTCATTTCGAGGCGGCAGCTCATGCGCGCTTCGCCGCCTCCTTCTCGGCCAGCTTGCGGGCGCTCTCGTCGAGCACCGATTTCCGGAGGTTGATCCGCTTCGGCGTCACCTCGACGTACTCGTCGGCGTTCAGGAACTCGATCGACTCCTCGAGGCTGAGCTTCAAGGCCGGTGCCACCTTGAGCGCCCGATCGGCATGCGCGGCACGGATGTTGGTCAGCCTCTTCAGCTTCTGCGCGTTCACGACGATGTCGTCGTCACGGTTGTGCTCGCCGATGACCTGGCCGCCGTACAGCCGCTCGCCGGGCTCGATGAAGAACTGGCCGCGGTCCTGCAGCGCGTCGAGGGCGTAGGCGGCGGCCTCTCCCCCGCCCATCGAGATGATGCTACCGGTCTGGCGCTCGGGGATCGAGCCCTTGAAGTACTCGTATTGCAAGAAACGGTGGTGCAGGACGATCTCGCCCGAGGTGGCGCGCAGCATGCGGCTCCGGAACCCGATCAGGCCGCGGCTCGGCACGCGGAACTCGAGCCGGGTGCGGGTCTCGCCGCGCTCCATGTGCGTCATCTCGCCACGCCGGGTGCCGACGTACTCGATGACGACACCGGCCATCTCGCTGGCGACGTCGACGGTCAGCACCTCGATCGGCTCGGCCTTGCGCCCGCCGATCTCTTTCCAGATGACCCGCGGCTGCCCGACCATGAACTCGTAGCCCTCGCGCCGCATGGTCTCCATCAAGATCGACAGGTGGAGGATGCCGCGGCCCGACACCTTGAACGTGTCGGGGCTCCCCGTCTCCTCGACCCGCAGCGCCATGTCGCGCTCGGCCTCGCGGAACAGGCGCTCCCTGAGATTGCGGCTGCTCACGTAGGTGCCGTCCTGGCCGTAGAATGGGCTCGTGTTCGCCATGAAGTGCATGGTGATCGTCGGCTCGTCGACGGCGATGATCGGCAGCGGCTCGGGGTGCTCCGGATCGGCGATCGTGTCGCCGATGTCGACATCTTCGAGGCCGACGATGGCGCAGAGGTCACCACACGCGACCGACTCGACCTCCCGCCGGCCCAGGTTCTCGAACACCTGCAGCGTCTCGACCCGCCGCTGGGCCGACGAGCCGTCACGCCGGAGCAGCGCCACCGGCTCACCGCCCCGGAGCGTCCCGCGGAAGACCCGGCCGATGGCGATCCGGCCGACGTAGTCGGAGTGATCGAGCGTCGTCACGAGCAGCTGGAGCGGCCCCTCGACCTGTTCCGGCGCCGGCACGTGATCGATGATCATGTCCATGAGCGGCGCCAGATCGCGACGCTCGTCGCCGAGCTCACGCACCGCCCAGCCCTCGCGCCCGGCGGCGAAGACGCTGGGGAAATCGAGCTGCGAATCGTCGGCCTCGAGCTCCATGAACAGCTCCAGCACCTCGTCGAGCACCTCGAGCGGCCGGCCGTTCGGCCGGTCGACCTTGTTGATGACGACGATCGGCTGCAGGTGCAGCGCCAGCGCCTTCTGGAGCACGAAGCGGGTCTGCGGCATCGGTCCCTCGAAGGCGTCGACCAGGAGCAGGACGCCGTCGGCCATCTTGAGGACGCGCTCCACCTCGCCGCCGAAGTCCGAGTGACCCGGGGTGTCGATGAGATTGATGCGCACGTCGCGGTAGTGCACGGCGATGTTCTTGGAGACGATGGTGATGCCGCGCTCGCGCTCGAGGTCGTTCGAATCGAGCACGCGCTCGCGCACCTCCTGCCCCTGCCGGAAGACGTGGCACTGGCGCAGGATCTGGTCGACGAGCGTGGTCTTGCCGTGGTCGACGTGGGCGATGATGGCGACGTTGCGGATGGCCATGAGTCTCTCGTTGCCGCCAGGTGCACGGCGTGGGAGTCGAAAGGACCCGGCGGTGGCTCCCGGGTCGCCACCGCTCCGGGGTCGGAGGCCGCCGGTGGATGTCGTGCGTCGGTCCGGCGACGGGAACACGCTCCTCGCTCCCCGTTGCCGGCCGGTTGACCGGCCGCGGAGTCTACTCCCCGATGCCCGGCCCTGCCACGTCGATTCCACCCGCGTGCGGCGACGGTCTCCCACCGCGATCACGACCCGCGGCGTCGCCGCGCTGGAGGCGCGTCGTTCGTCGCTCGACCGCTCCG
>JASFRE010000186.1:0-7920 GCA_050115055.1 Candidatus Eiseniibacteriota bacterium
GACGAGGGGACGGACGACGACGGCTTCCTGCTGGCCATCGGCGAGGCCGGCTTCGAGGACGACATGGAGAGTGGCCAGGGTGGCTGGACCCACTCCGGGACGCACGATCTCTGGCACCTGACCGACTACCGGCGGCACTCCGGGACGTACAGCTGGTACTGCGGCACCGCGAGCCACCAGTACGAGAACGACACCCAGGCGACGCTCTGGAGCTCGACCTTCGTGGCCCCGGAGGACGGCGAGCTGTCGTTCTGGTGTTACTTCGACGTGACGATCTACGGCACCGACGGCCTCTTCGTCGAGGCGCTGGACGACGGCGACTGGCAGGTGCTCGACTACCTCGGCAGCGGCGGGGCACTCGGCGGCGGCGACGACAGCGCGCCCGATTCGCTGCTCTTCGCCTGCGACTGGGCGGAGCACGTCTACGACCTGAGCGACCTCACGCCGGGCTCGACCACCCAGGTCCGCTTCCGGTTCGAGACCGACGCCACGGACACCGACGAGGGGTTCTACGTCGACGACGTCGTCGTCCGCGGGGCAGCGGCGACCACCGCGATCGGAGGGGACGGTGGCGGCATGGACACCGGCTCCGCGGCACCCGTGGTCGTCCGCCTCTCCGCAAGCGCCCCGAACCCGGCCCTTCACCGGACGCGCTGGCACCTGGCGCTGCCGGCAGCGATGCCGGTTCGCGCCCGCGTCTACGACATCCAGGGACGGCTGGTCGCGCGGATGACGGACGGTCTGCTCGCCGGCGGCGACCACGTCCTGGAGTGGAACGGCCTCACCGCACGCGGTGCCAGGGCCCCCGCCGGCGTCTACTTCCTCGAGCTGCGGGCCGGAGACTTCACCGGCGTGCGCAAGGTGGTGCGCATGGCGCCGTAGTCCCGGATCAGGCGCCAGTGCCGGGGGACGGGGCGGCGACGGACAGCGCGCGCGCGGCGGGGACGGTGCGACCGCATGACCGCGGCCGGGAGTGAAAACCTACAATCCACATTGAAACAACACGCACCATGCCGCTGCATCTCCCCGGCGCCGCAGCCGACGTGATAGCATTGCAACGCAGTGTGCAGCAGCCATGGAGCCACCCGCTCGCCTTCCCCGGGCATCGCCCGAGACCCCGGTGCACCGCGACATCTGCGCGAGCCCTGCGGCTCGTACCGTGCCTCGTGCGACCAGTCTCCCTGGCCCGCCGTGACGGTCCACGGCCCCGGAAGCGGTCGACCCGTGACAACAGCAAAGGAGGGAGCGCATGAGCTCCTGGCGCGCGACGGCGCTCTTCGCCACGATCGGACTCATCCTGATGCCCGCCACGCTCACCGCGAAGTGGATCGACTTCGGCGCCGGTGATCCGGGTGCGATGCCGGAGACCACGCTCGAGTCCACCGACTTTGCGACGACCTCGCTCCGCGTCCGCGTCGCCGGTGCCGAGGCGGAGGAGATCACCAACCGTCATGGCACCTTCATCAGGCTGACGATCCCCGGGCAGCACCACATGACCGCGATCGGACACCCGGCTGTGCCGGTCATTCGCGAGTCCATCGAGATCCCGCAGGGCGCCGTACCGAGCCTGCGGGTCACGCATGCGTCGTACACGGAGATCCCGCTCGCAGAGCTCGGACTCACCGGCAATCTCGTACCCGTCCAGCCGCCGGTCGAGAAGGTGCCAGGCGCGATCCAGCGCGCCCCGTTCGTGATCGACGCCGCGGCCTATGCGCGCTCCGGCTTCTCACCGGCGGTGCCGGCAGCGCTCGGCGAGATCGGTCAGATCCGCGCCCACCGCTTCGTCGAGCTCGAGATCTACCCGGTCCAGTACGACGCCGCGGCCGGCATCGTCCGCTACCTCGAGTCGATCGAGCTCACCGTCGATCATCCAGGCGGCGATCGCGCACGCACCTCCGAGCTCATCCAACGCCTGGCGTCGCCCGACTTCGACGCCCTGGCCGCGCGACATCTGGTGAACGCGCAGACCTTCGCCGGGCGCGATCTCCTGCCGCTGCCGATCGGCTATCTCGTCATCACCTACGATGCCTTCCACGATCAGATCCTGCCGCTCGCCGAGCTCCGTCAGCGGCTGGGCTTCGAGGCGACCGTGACGCGCCTGTCGGAGATCCCCGGCGGACCGACGACGACGGGGATCAAGGCCTACATCCAGGAGGCCTACGACACCTGGCCGGTGCCGCCGACCTTCGTCGTGCTGGTCGGCGACACGCCGCAGCTCCCCTGCTTCCAGGGCACGGGCTCGAACTCGGCCTCGGACAACCCCTACGTCTGCATGGACGGTGCCAGCGACTGGCTGCCGGACATGTACGTCGGTCGCTTCTCGTGCACCACGGCGACCGAGGTGGCTCACCTGGTCGACAAGACCGTGAGCTACACCCTGCATGATCTCGGCGTGCAGCCGGCCGACTGGGTCAAGAAGGCCACGTTCATGGCCTCTACCGACAACCACACGGTGTCGGAGGGCACGCACAACTACGTGATCGACACCTGGGTCGAGCCGGCCGGCTTCACCTGCAACCGGCGCTACAGCTACGATGGGGCCACCACGCAGCAGTGCATCGACGACATCAACGGCGGTCTCTCGCAGCTCACCTACTCGGGGCACGGCTCGGTCAACGGCTGGGCCGACGGCCCGCCGCTCAGCGCCACGCAGGTCAATGCGCTCCAGAACGTCGACATGTGGCCGATCGTGCAGTCCTATGCCTGCGTGACCGGCTCGTTCGACAGCTTCTGCTTCGGCGAGACCTGGACGCGAGCATCGAACGGCACGTTGCTCTACCTCGGCGCCTCGAACAACTCCTACTGGACCGAGGACGACATCATGGAGCGGGCGGTCTACGACGCCTGGTTCGGCGATGACTACGTCTGGGTGCGGGGCATGTTCAACGAGGGCCTGTGGGCGGTCTACGAGGCCTACTCGGGCGGAGGCTCGACGCACTACTACTACGACATGTACACGGTGTTCGGCGATCCGGCCCTGATGCCGTGGACCGAGATTCCCGCGGACATCGAGGCGACCTACGCGTCGGCCTTCCTGATCGGCGCGTCGCTGTTCTCGATCGACGTCGGCACGGCCGGCGGCGGCCCCCTGGCGGGGGCGCTGGTCTGTCTGACGATGGACGGCCAGTGCTACGAAACGGCCTACACCGACGCCGCGGGCCACGCCGACATCGCCATCGCGACACCCCCGACCACGCCGGGCACCCTCCTGGTGTCGGTCTCGGCCCAGAACCACGTGCCGCACCTGGGCGAGGTGCAGGTCATCCCGCCCGACGGGCCCTACCTGGTCTTCGAGGGCTGCCAGGTGCTGGACGCCGGTGGCGACGCCGATGGACACCTCGACGCCTGCGAGTCACCGGGACTGGACGTGGCACTCGAGAACGTGGGCATCGAGCCGACGACCGGCATCAGCGCGACGCTGACGGTCGACGACCCCTACGTCACCGTGACCACCGGCACCGTCGCCTATCCGGACATTCCGGCCGGCGCTTCCGCCACCGGCACGACGCCCTTCGAGCTCGAGGTCGCCGGCGACACGCCGGATGGACACGCCGTGGTCTTCACGCTGGTGGCCACCGCCAGCGAGGGACAGTGGGAGTGTCCCTTCAGCCTGCCGGTCGAGGCGCCGGTCCTGCTGGCCGGCGAGCTCCGGACCGACGACTCGGCGGGCAACGCCAACGGCCGACCGGATCCGGGCGACGTGATCACGGTGCAGGTGACGATCTCGAACGACGGTCACTCGGCGAGCCCGCAGCTGACAGGTCTGATCTCCACCGTCCATCCCGACGTCGTGATCCACACGGCCGGCGGCACGTGCCCGTCGATCCCGATCGGCGGCGAGGGCACGATGGGCACCTTCGAGCTCGAGCTCCTGCCGGGCTGTCCGACCCCGGCACAGATCCCGGTCCAGGTCGTCGCCTCCGGTGCCGCCGGCTTCCAGGCGACCCTGGACTACGAGATCCCGGTCGGGCCGTGGTTCGACGACGTCGAGTCGGATCGCGGCTGGGCGCTCGGGGCCCCCGGTGACGACGCGACGAGTGGCCTCTGGGTGCGCGAGGACCCGGTCGAGGCGCTCTCGAGCGGCGGACAGGTCGCGCAGCCGGAGGATGATCACACGCCGGCTCCGGGCGTCATCTGCTTCGTCACCGGCAACGCGGCGCCGGGCGCGCCGTCCGGCACCAACGACGTCGACGGCGGCAAGACGACCCTCCTGACACCGGTCTTCGACCTCGCGGACGCGGTCACGGCGACGGTCTCCTACTGCCGCTGGTACAGCAACGATCTCGGCAACAACCCGGGCCAGGACTGGTGGGCGGTCGATGCTTCCGACGACGGTGCGAGCTGGGTGCATCTCGAGAACACGCAGGCGAGCAGCAACGCCTGGACCGCGCAGACCTTCGACCTCGCCGACTTCGTCTCCTTCACCGATCACTTCCAGATGCGCTTCGTGGCCGAGGACGCGAGCCCCGGCTCGCTGGTCGAGGCGCTGGTCGACGATTTCATGCTGGACGTGATCCGCGGCAGCTCGAGCGGCCTCGGACCGGACGAGGTCGAGGCGGTGCGTGCCGCCACCGGCATCGTCTCGGTGAGCCCCAATCCGTTCAACCCGCGGACCCACGTCGTCTTCGCACTCGGCCGCAGCAGCCGCGTGTCGCTGCGGGTCTACGACGTGCACGGTCGCATGGTGCGCGAGCTGGTCGAGGGCGTCGTCGAGGCCGGCGAGCACACCGTCCTGTTCGACGGCCGCAGCTCGGCCGACGCTGCGCTGGCCTCCGGCATCTACTTCCTCAGGATGGAGACGCCGGAGATCCTGCAGGTCCGGCAGGTGACGCTCCTGAAGTGACCGGGCAGGCGGCCGCCCGGTCGTGCCCCGGAGCATGCGACCGCTTCCCCGTCGCGGGGGAGCGGTCGTGCTCGTTGCCGCCCGGGACCGCGTCGCGCCGCCGCGCCGTCGGGCTCAGGTCGCGATCGGCGCGTAGTTGGCGCGGAGGTGGGCCTCCAGGAAGCCGGCGCGGAGGATGTTGCGGTAGGAGTGCTGCGGGTCGCCCTCGACCGCCTCGCCGGTCTCCGTGAAGAGGTGCCGCGCCCCGAGCCGGAGTGCGCGCTCGATGCGCGCTGCCATGAGGGCGCCCTGGCTGCCGCGCCGGCGGAACTCGGGGCGCGTCCCCGCCCAGTCGAGCCAGGCCGCGTCGCCGTCGACGAACAGCGCCCCGGCCCCGGCGGGCTCGTCCCCGTCATAGCTTGCGAACAGTGACCATCGGTCGTCGGCGGCGAGGCCCGCGAGCAGTGGGACGGCGGCATCCGAGAGCTCGAACGCCGCGCATGCAACGCGGGCGAAGTCGTCTGCGCCGGCGCCGCTCACAAGCTCGACACGGAGATCGGTCCTCGACGGAGGCGGCGTCCCGGTTCCACGCCGGAACTTCATCCAGGCGCGCGCCGGTACCAGACCGCTGGACGCCAGCGCCCCGCGGCTGCCGGCCGAGAGCTCGACCTGGTCGAGCTGCAGGTAGTAGCGGCCGATACCGCGGCGGGCGTAGATGGCGGCGACCCGCTCGATCGCATCGGGGTCGGGAGGATGCTCCGAGCCGAGTCCGACGCAGCGATTCAGGAGGATGCTCGGATCGCGATCGGCGGCGAGCAGGATCCCGTCCGCCACCTCACTCGCCTCCAGTCCGAGCACGGACCGTACCGTGCCGGAGGAGCAGGCGACCAGGCTGCGGATCGCCTCCCGCTCGATGCGCTCCGACATGCGATCGATCGCTGTCAGCGTCACTGTGCCGTGGACTCCATGGGGCGGGGCGGCCGGCGATTGTCGCGCGCCGGTACTGGAGGATCAAGCGAAGATCGGCGGCGCGGACCACTCCGCGTCGCCGATCTCACCCGGGCACGTGGATTGCCTGGCGCACCTACCGCCTCGCGGCGGCGCGTCGCGTCACCTGGCGACGACGAGCTTGTGGCTCAGCGTCTGCTCGCCCGCCTCGAGCCGAGCGAAGTAGACGCCCGAGGACACGGTGTCGCCGTGCTCACGTCGGCCGTCCCAGGCCACGGTGTGGCGACCGGCCTCCTGCACTTCGTCGACGAGGACCCGCAGCAGGCGACCCTGCACGTCGTACACGCTCAGATGCACCCGGGTCGCCACCGGCAGGACGTAGACCAGCCGGGTCCGGGGATTCATGGGATTGGGAGCGGCACTCAGGTGAAGCGTCGCCGCCGGAGCCCGCTGATCGGCCACCCCGGTCGGTGGCTCGCCCGCCGTGCGCAGGTCGGCCTCCCCCGCGCCGTTGTAGGCCAACGTCAGCCAGGGCGACCGCGGAAAGAACGGGCTCTCGGTCCGGAAGCGCAGGCGCCAGTGATACAGCGTGCCCGGGCTGAGTCCGGTGACCGTCTCGGTGAGGCTGACGACGCTGCCCGGAGCACCCGAGGGCAGACCGGTGTCGGTCCAGCTGCCGAGCACCGTACCGGTGCCGTCGAACGGGACGTCGAAGCGCTTGACCTCGTACTCGACCCGCACCCTGCCCCGGCCGATGGGCGTGCGACCCCGCGCCTGCAGGGCGAAGGCGGTCTCGGAGTCGGAGACGCCGAGGGTCGCGATGGGCGCCGACAGGTCGCTCCGCCACTGCTCCGGCGTGCGCGCCAGGCCGCGGCTGTCGTTGCCGTAGTAGAGGAAGGCGCGCCCCTCGTTGCTGCTGCCGGCGTCATACGAGCGCGCGCCGACCAGGATGTCGCTGAAGCCGTCACCGTTGACGTCTCCCGCCGAGGACAGGCACCACGAGAATCCGCAATCCTCCTGTTGCCCCTCGGCGAGCCACTCGGCGCCGGAGGCCACCCCCGTTTCGCAGCCGTACCAGAGCGCCGCCAGGCCGGTGTCGGTGGTGCTGGCGTCGTGATCGTTGAAGGGCGAGCCGACCAGGACGTCGCTGTAGCCGTCGCCATTCACATCGCCCGCCGAGGCCACCGCGTAGCCCCACCAGGCGCCCGTCTGCCCCCGGATCGTGCTCCAGTCGGCGTTGCCCGGCTCGCCGAGGGGGGAGGCCGTCTCGCGCCCCAGCCACAGCAGGGCGATGCCGGAGTCATTGTACGCGCTGTCCCAGCGCGGAGCGCCGACGAGGATGTCGCTGTGGCCATCGCCATTGACATCGCCGGCGTAGGCGACGGACTCACCGAGCCGCGCGAAGGACTGGTTGCTCTTGCAGTTCCACCAGGGGGCGCCGGCCTGGAGACCGTCTCCGGAGCCGAGGTAGATGAAGGCCCAGCCCTCCTGGGTCTCGCCGACGTAGTACTTGGGGGCGCCGACCAGGGCATCGCTGAAGCCATCGCCGTTGAAGTCGCCGGCGGCGGCGACCGAGAGACCGTACTCGGCATTGGCGAAGTCGGCGCCGTGGAACCAGTCGTGGGTGGGTGACGGCCCCGTCTCCGAGCCGAAGTAGCCGAAGACGGCACCCTCGTTCGTCTGGCCCGCATCGTAGTAGGGCGCGCCGACCAGCACGTCCGCGTAGCCATCGCCGTTGAAGTCGCCACCACCGGCCACGGAGAACCCGAAGTCGCTGTTCTCCTGGGCCCCGAAGGCGCTCCAGCTCGCGTTGGCCGGATTGCCGTAGGGAGAGCCGCTGAACCAGATGAAGGCGGCCCCTTCGTCCGAGATGGTGTTCGTGTAGCCGGGCGCACCGACGATGCCATCGGGATAACCATCGCCGTTGACGTCTCCCGCCCCGGCGACCGACACGCCGAGAGCGGCGCCGGCCTGGTTGCCTTCCGCGTACCAGGAGAACATCCAGCTCAGCCCCTGGTGAGAGCCCAGGAAGAGGAAGACGGCACCCTCGTCGACCTGACCGTAGTCGTAGCCAGGGGCGCCCACCAGCACGTCGCCGTAGCCATCACCGTTCACGTCGCCAACGCTGGCCAGGGTGGCGCCGTAGCGCG
>JASFRE010000187.1:0-7917 GCA_050115055.1 Candidatus Eiseniibacteriota bacterium
GCGCCGATCGGGTGGCCCTTCGACTTGAGACCGCCGTCGACGTTGACGGGCGTCGCGCCGCCCACGTAGGACTCGCGTGCCGCGATGAAGGCGCCGCCCTCGCCCTTCTTGCAGAAGCCGAGATCCTCGTAGGCCATGAGCTCGGCGATCGTGAAGCAGTCGTGCACCTCGGCCACCTTGATGTCGCGCGCCGTGACGCCGGCCATCGCGTAGGCCTGGCGCGCCGCCTCGCTGGCCGACGGCAGCCCGGTCAGCTCCGGTCGCCGGAGCACCGACATCGAGGCGGTGGCACAGCCGACGCCGTCCAGCCAGACGACACGATCGCCGGCCATGGCGCGTGCCTCCTCCTCGGCGGCCACGATCAGGCAGGCGGCGCCGTCGGCATTGGCGCAGCAGTCGTAGACCTGGAAGGGGGAGGCCACCGGATCGGAGGCCAGCGCCTTCTCGATGGTGATCTCCTTCTGGAAGAGCGCATTGGGGTTGCGGGCCCCGTAGTAGTGGTTCTTGACTGCCACCTGGAGGAGCTGCTCGCGCGTCGTCCCGAACTCGTGCATGTGCCGGGCCGCGAACATCGCGTAATAGCCCGGGAAGGTGGTGCCGAACACCGACTCCCACTGCACCTCGCCGACCCGCCCCATGAGGGCGAGGATCTCCGGCGTCGTGAGCTCGGTCATCTTCTGGCAGCCGATCACCGCGACCACCCGGTGCATGCCGGCGCGGATCGCCATCCAGGCGGTCCGGAGCGCCGCCGAGCCCGAGGCGCAGGCCACCTCGGTCAGCCAGGTCGGCCGCGGGTTCAGGTCGAGGTACTCCTGGATGACGCCGGCCAGCGAGCGCTGCTTGTGGTACTCGGGGACCGAGCCGATCACCGAGGCGTCGATCGCCGCCGGCTCGATGCCACCATCCCGCAGCGCGGCGCGATAGGCCTCGAACGCCAGTTCCTGCACCGAGGCGTCGCTCCGGTTGCCGAAGCGGCCGTGTCCGATTCCGACGACTCCCACGCGTGCCATGCCGCCTCCCCTCCTAGATGTACTGGCCGCCATCGACCTTGATGACCTCGCCGGTGACGTGGCGCGAGAAGTCGGAGCACAGAAAGGCCACGACGTGCGCGACGTCCTCCGAGCTGGCGATGCGGCCGAGCACCGTCTCGCTGGTCGCGGCGTTCAGGAAGGCCGGCGGGATCGACTCGGCCATCTCGGTCATCACCATGCCGGGCGCCACGCAGTTGACGTTGACGTTGAACTTGCCGAGCTCCTTGGCGAGCGCCTTCGAGAGCGCGATGTTGCCGGCCTTGGAGGCCGAGTAGTTCGACTGCGCGAACTTGCCGCGCAATCCGTTGATCGACGCGATGTTGACGATCTTGCCGTAGCGCGCGTCCTTGAAGACCCGCGCCGCCGCCCGGTTGTAGTTGAAGTAGCCCTTGAGATTGGTGTCGATGACGGCGTCCCACTGCTGTTCCGACATCTTCCAGATGACGCCGTCCCAGGTGATCCCGGCGTTGCAGACCAGGATGTCGAGCCGTCCCAGCGTGTCGACGACCGTCTGGACCGTGCGCTCGGCGCCGTCGAAGTCACCGACGTCGGCCTGGATGGCGAGCGCCCGGCGGCCCATGGCCTCGATCTGGCGCGCCACCTCCTTCGCCGCCTGCTCGCGACCGCGATAGGTCAGTGCCACGTCGCAGCCGAGCCGCCCGAGTACCAGCGACACGGCCGCGCCGATCCCGCGGCTGCCGCCGGTGACCAGCGCGACCCGTCCGTCGAGTCCCAGATCCATCATCCCTCCTCCGTGGTGTGGTGCGCCGAGGGCCCCGCCGCAGGTCGCGCGGCCGGGCGCGCCGGCTCGCGCTGCGCGCTCAGCGGCACGATCGTGTCGCGGTCGTGCTTGACGGCGGTCATCTCGGCCAGGATCGACAGCGCGATCTCGGACGGCGTGCGACCGCCGAGATCGAGGCCGATCGGGGCACGCACGCGCTCGAGGCGCCGGCGCGCCTCCTCCGTGGTGCCGAGCGCGTCGAAGACGGCGCGCACCTTGCTCCGGCTGCCGATCATGCCGAGGTAGCGGCACGGCCGGTCGAGGCAGGCGGCCAGGACCTCCGTGTCGTGACGGTGTCCGTGCGTGACGATGACGACGAAGGTCGCGTCGGCGTCGAGGTCGAGCGCCGCGAGGTGCCGGCGGTAGTCTCCGGGCAGGAGCTCGACGCCCGGCGGGAAGTCGCTGGCGACCGGCATCCCGGGACGCTCGTCGATCACGGTGGCGCGGAAACCGGTCGCCAGCGCCAGCGGCACCAGCGCCCGCGCCACGTGGCCAGCGCCGCAGACGACGAGGTGCGAGCGCGCCGCGGCGGGCTGCACGTAGAGGTCGACGGTGCCCTCGCAGATCATCTCGAGATTGCGGGTGGCGGCGCCGGTGCAGTCGTAATGAAGGAGGCGCGCCCGTCCGTCGGCGAGGGCGTGCCGCGCCTCGGCGATGGCGAGCCGCTCGACCGCACCGCCGCCGACCGTGCCGCCGATGGTGCCGTCGCGTCTGACCAGCATGACCGCGCCCATGCCGCGCGGCACCGAGCCGGTGGTGCGGACGACCGTGACGAGCACCGCCGGCTCGCCACGCGTCACCAGCTCGGCGAACTCGGCGTAGACCGCGGGGTCGAGACGCTCGCCGGCCGGGGCGATCGCCACGACGGGGTCGGGGGCGCCGCTCATGACCGGTCTCCACGCCCGGCCGCCGTGCGGCGCGAGCCGTGCGGGCGTGCAGTGCGCGTGCCACGCCTCGACGCCGCGCCACGCCGGCGGCGCGCGACGCCACCGGAGCCGCCGGTCCCGACCCGCCCATCCGGCGGCAGGCCGTGCAGGATGAGCTGCAACATCTGATCGGCCACCCGGTCGACCGGGCCGTCGCGATCGGGGTCGAACCAGAGGAAGACCCAGTTCAGCATGCCGAAGACGAACAGCGTGTAGTGGCGGACCGTGGCGCTCGATGCCGCGCGCCCGTCGCTCACCCCGAGCAGCTCGCCGACGATGCCGCGCGCCAGACGGAACCAGCGGTGCCTGAGCGCCTCGATCGTCGCGTACTGCTCGCCGGCCAGCGACTCGAGCTCGAAGGTGCAGACCTTGAGCGCCGCCGCATTGCGCACGTAGAAGTCCAGGTAGCTGCGAACCAGCCGCTCGAGGCGTTCCTGGGCACTCGAGGCGCTCGCCACCTCGCGCTCCTGCTCGGCGAGCAGCGAGGCGAAGGTACGTTGCTGGATCTGGAAGAGCAGATCCTCCTTGCTCTCGAAGTAGTAGTACATCCCGGCGAGGCTGTAGCCGGTGGCACGGCCGACGTGGCGGATGGTCGTCTGGTCGTAGCCCTGCTCCGCCATGAGCCGCGCGGCGGTGGCGAGGAGATGCGCGAGCTTCTCCTCGCCGCGCTCGCCGGTGCCCGGCGCGGCGGTCGCCGCCGGGCTGCGCCGTGAGCGACGGGCCGCGGTCATCGTCGCGGCTCCGGTTGCCGCGGCGCGTCGCAGCGCGTCACCGAGCGTGCCCCGGGGGCCGTCTCGACGGCGATCGCCGGCTCGGGGCCGGCCTCGCGCCGCGCGCGCAGTGCGGCCAGGATCTTCTCCGGCGTGATCGGCAGCTCGGTGATCCGCACGCCACAGGCGTCGTGGATGGCGTTGGCGATCGCGCCCAGCACCGGCAGCAGCGAGCCCTCGCCGATCTCCTTGGCGCCGAACGGTCCGCGCGGCTCGAAGCTCTCGACCGCCCGCGTCACGATCGCCGGGGCCTCCTGGATGGTCGGGATCAGGTAGTCGTGCAGGTTCGGGTTGGCGACCGAGCCGTCGGGGGCCATCACCGTGTCCTCGAGCAGCGTCTCGCCCAGGCCCATGATGATCGAACCCTCGACCTGTCCGTGGAAGGTGGCGGGGTTGATGACCGTGCCGGCATCCGAGTAATCGACGAAGCGGTCGACCGTCACGTAGCCGGTCTCGAGGTCGACGGTCACCTCGCAGACGGCGGTCGAGAAGCTGTAGGCCGGCGAGGTGCCGACGGTCGAGCCCTTGAAGCCACCGCCCAGGTTCTTGGGCGGCTGGTAGCAGCCGGTCCCCACCACCGGACCCGAGCGCGAGAACGCGAGCCGCGCCGCCTCGTCCCAGTCCATGCCGACCGCCGGGTGCTCGGCGACGTAGATCCGCCCGTCGCGCGCGGTGAGGGCGTGCGGGTCGCAGCCCAGGTGCCGCCCGGCGACGCGCAGGAGCTGGCGCTTGACGTCGGCCGCCGCCATGCGCACGGCGTTGCCGCCCATGAGCGTCACGCGGCTCGAGTAGGAGCCCAGGTCGAGCGGGCTCAGCACCGAGTCGCAGTCGACGAGCCAGACCCGTTCGTAGGGGATGCCGAGCTCCTCGGCGGCGATCTGCGGCAGCACGGTGTCGGAGCCCTGGCCGATGTCGGCCGCGGCGATGTGCAGCGACACCGAGCCGCCGTCCTCGTCGACGCGGATCACGGCGTTCGAGTGCGGGAAGTCGGAGCGGTAGATCGGGTAGCCGGCGCCCGACACGAAGCCGCCGCAGCCGACGCCGATTCCCTTGCCGCGCGGCAGCTTGCCCTTCTTCTCGCGCCAGCCCGAGGTGTCCCGTGCCCGCTCGAGCGTCGCCCGGAACTCGCACGAGGTCACGTCCAGCGCGTTGCAGGTGCGCGTGTCGGGCTCCATGGCGTTCTTCATGCGGATCTCGAACGGGTCGATGTCGAGGTCCTCGGCCACCATGTCGAGCAGCGATTCGAATGCGAACCGTGGCTGCGGCACGCCGTGCCCGCGGAAGGCGCCGCTGGCCGGCAGGTTCGTGTAGACGCGGATGCCGTTGTACTTGTAGTTCGGCATCTTGTAGAGGGTGGGCAGCATCGAGCCGGCGTAGTAGGCGGTGATGACGCCGAACGAGGTGTAGGCGCCGCCGTCGAGGACGACGCGCGACTGGACGGCGTGAATGGTGCCGTCGCGCTTGACGCCGAGCTTCAGATCCATGATCTGCTTGTGGCGCCCGCGGAAGTGGCGGAACATCTCCGGCCGCGAGTACTTCATCATCACCGGCCGCCCGGTCATGCGCGCGAAGAGGACGGCGCAGACGTCGAGCGGCGTCGTCTCCGCCTTGCCGCCGAAGCCGCCGCCAACCGCCGGCTTGATCACGCGGATCATCGACTGCGGCATCTCGAGGAGGCGTGCCAGCTGGTGACGCACGTAGTGCGGCACCTGCGTCGACGACCACAGGGTGACGCGCTCGCCGTGATGTTCCCAGCGCGCCAGCGCGGCGTGCGGCTCGATCGGGCTCTGGTAGGTGCGGTTGCCGACGAAGCGTTGCTCGCGGACGTGGTCGCACTCGGCGAAGGCCCGGTCGACGTCGCCGAAGTGCCACTCGACGACCGTGTTCACGTTGTTGGCCGGGCGCGGCTTGTCGGGATGCACGAGCGGCGCGTCGGGGGCCAGCGCCGCCTCGGCGTCGAGCACCGCCGGCAGCTCCTCGTACTCGACCTCGATGAGCTCGAGCGCGCGCTCGGCGGTGCCCTCGTCGACCGCCACCACCGCCGCCACCTCGTCGCCGACGTAGCGCACGCGCTCCCGGGCCAGCAGGTGCTCGTCGTAGCGGGCCGGGCTGACGCCGTAGAGGCGATCGGTGACGTCGGCGCCGGTCAGCACCCCGAGGACGCCGGGCAGGGCGCGGGCCTTCGTGACGTCGATGCGCCGGATCAGTCCGTGAGCGATCGGGCTCCCGAGGATCTTGCCGTGCAGCATGCCCGGCAGCGACAGGTCGCCGGTGTACCTGGCGCGCCCCGTGACCTTGTCGGGCGCGTCGTAGCGCGTGACCCCGTGCGACACCACGGCCAGGTCGAGCTCCTGGTCGCGCCCGTGCGCGTCATGCGGGCGCGTGTCGAGCCGGACGTTCTCGAAATCGCGCCAGTGCTGGATGGCCTCGATGATCCTCGGATAGGTGCCGCAGCGACAGAGGTTGCCGCCGAGCGCCTGGCGGATGTCGGCCTCGCTCGGCGACGGGTTGCGGTCGATGAGCGCCTTCGCAGCCAGCAGCATGCCGGGTGTGCAGTAGCCGCACTGCAGCGCCGCCACCTTGACGAATGCCTTCTGCAGCGGGTGCAGCTCGCCATCGCGTGCCAGGCCCTCGATGGTCACGATCTCGGCACCGTCCACCTCCGCGGCGAGCACCAGGCAGGCGTTCACCGGGTTGCCGTCGACCAGCACCGTGCAGGCGCCGCAGTCGCCCATGCCGCAGCCGAGCTTGGTGCCGGTCAGCCCGAGCGTGTCGCGCAGGACCTTGAGGAGCGGCGTGTTCGGCCGGAGCCCCAGAACGTGGCGACGGCCGTTGACGTGCAGGGTGACCAGGATCTCGTCGCTCATGACTCATGCTCCGCCAGAAGTCGTGATCGTCCAGCCGCACGCATGGCCCGCGCCGCGTGCGCGATGTCAGCCGGTCGCTGCACGTGCCGCTGCCTCGGTGAACGCGCGTTGTGCGAGCACCCGGATCAGCTCCTGCCGGTAGGCGGCGCTGCCGCGGATGTCGGTGATCGGCCGGGCCTCGGCGGCTGCCCGGGCCGCGGCGTCCGCGAAGACCGCGTCGCCTGGCGGCTGACCGACGAGCGTTCGCGCGCAGTCGCTCGCCACGAGCGGCACGGGCGCCACGGCACCGAGCACGACGCGCGCGTCGCTCACGATGCCGTCCTCGATCGTCAACCGGGCGGCCACGGCGGCCACTGCTACCGCCATGCCGCGGCGCAGGGCGAAGCGCTGGTAGGAGGTGGCGGAGTGCGGCGGCTGCACGGGCACCAGGATCTCGATCAGGAGCTCGCCCTGGGCGCGCACCGTGCGGCGCGGCCCGGTGAAGAACTCCGCTGCGGGCAGCGTCCGCCGGGCGGCGGCGCCGTCGAGCAGCCGCACCTGCGCGTCCGCGGCGATGCAGACCGGCGGCGTGTCGGCGCACGGCACGGCGCGACAGAAGTTGCCGCCGATCGTCGCCTGATGCCGGATCTGCTCGCCGCCGATCCAGCCCGCCGCATCGGCGAGCGCCGGCACGGCACGACGCACCTCGTCGGAGCGGGCGATCGTCGCCATCGTGGCCATGGCGCCGATCACCAGGAAGTCGCCACTGCGGCGGATGTCGGAGAGTCCCTCGACGTCCCTGAGCGAGATCAGATGACGCGCGGTCTCGGCGCCGCGCTTGAAGTCGGGGACGAGCTCGGTGCCACCGGCAAGGAAGTAGGCCCCGTCACCGAGCGAGCGTGCCAGCTCGCACGCCTCGGCCGCCGTCCGCGGCCGGTGGTAGGCGAAGTCGCAGAGTCGCATGGGGGGCAGACCTCGGGGAGAACGGGCTGTCGAACGAACGTTCGTTGGGGATGGCACAGGGTACCGCGAGGCGCCGTGGCCGATCAAGCGCAACACCTGTCGCGCCCATGCCGGTGCAACCCTGGCGCCACGTTTCCAGTAGTAGTAGTCTGTACTAGTAATGAGCACGTGGACCGCCGGGAGCCTCTGCGGCCGACCGCGCTCCCGCCCCAGCCTTCCCGGGAGACCCGGCCGGTGACCGACCGAGGCGTACAATCCCTTGTCAAGATGGGCTTTACCTCTCTCGAGGCGAAGGTCTACGTGCTTCTCCTCGAGGAGCCCTCGGTGACCGGCTACCGGATCGCGCAGGCCCTGCGCAAGCCGACCCCGAACGTCTACAAGGCCATCGAGTCGCTCGAGGCCAAGGGGGCGGTGATGATTGACGACGCCACGAGCCGGCTCGTGCGACCGGTCCCGCCGGGCGAGCTGCTGGCGGGGATCGAGCGCCGCTTCGTGGCCGAGCGCCAGGCGGCGGCGCGAGCGCTCCGACGGCTCGGTGCCCCGGCCGCGGATGACCGGGTCTACCAGCTGCGGACACCGGACCGGGTGCTGGACCGTGCC
>JASFRE010000188.1:0-7903 GCA_050115055.1 Candidatus Eiseniibacteriota bacterium
CTCGTGAAGGGTCGCGCGGCGACCCGGCGCCACCGCGCTGCCCACGTCAAGCTCAGCCCGATCAGCAAACCTGATAGTTGACATCAGAATTTCCCCTGCAACCTGTTGCCGTTGCGGCTTGACCGGCTGCGGGCACCTTCCGATAATTCATAAAAGTCAGAAATATCAGAAACCCCCGCCCTGCTGTCAGCAGCAACGCGGTGTGTTCCGTATGAAGAGCCACTACACGACCACCCAGGCCGCCCGCCTGCTCTCGGTCTCGCCGGACACCGTCCTCAAGTGGGTCCGGGCCGGAAAGATCGACTCCTACCGCACGCCGGGCGGCCACTGCCGGATCCCGGCCGGCGCGATCGCCTCGCTGCTGCCGGGCGGCAGCACCGGGGCCGCGATGGACGGCGAGCCGCTCCCGCGCGAGATCTCGCGCTACTGCTGGGACTACTACGCCGGCCCCGACGGCGTCCGCCAGCAGTGCCGGGAATGCGTGGCCTTCCGGAGCCAGGCCAGGCGGTGCTACGAGATGCGCGACATCCCCGAGGAGTTCGGGCACCTGCGCCTGTTCTGCACCAGCAGCTGCGAAGACTGCGAGTTCTTCAAGCTCACCTTCGACCAGGTACTCAGCGTGCTCGTGGTCAGCCGCAACCAGGCCTGGATCGACGACCTGCGGGCGCAGGTGCCGGCGTCCGGCCTGCGTCTTGAGTGCGCCACCAGCGAGTACGCCTGTGGCGCGCTGATCGAGCGCTTCCGTCCCGACTTCGTGGTGATCGACACGTCGTTCGGACGGGCGAGGATGCGCGCCATGTGCCGGATCCTGCGCAACGACGAGCGCATCCCGTTCGTGCGCATCGTCGTCGCCGCGCGGCAGGCGCGCTGGGACGAGGACTGCAAGCGCGATGTGTTCGGCTGGATCCAGAAGCCGTTCTCGATCGCGCAGCTGGTCGAGTTCGTGCAGGGCTCGGACCGCGAGCCCTGCGAACCGGAAGCGGCTGGCAACGGCCGGCGCGGCAAGCACGACGCCACGCGTGACGGTACGCGCGGTGCTCGGTGAGGAGGCAGGATCATGCCGGACAGCCTGAAGGTCGGTGATCGCACCATCCGGGTCGCACCGGGAGACATCACCGACATGGACGTCGAGGCGTTCGTGTTCTATGCCAGCCACGATCTCCGGCTCGGCTCCGGCCACGGCACGGCGATCACCGTGCGCGGTGGTCCCTCCATCCAGGAAGAGCTCGACGGTCTCGGGCGGCTCGAGACCACCGGCGTCGTGACGACGGGAGCCGGCAAGCTCAAGGCGCAGAAGATCCTCCATGCGGTCGGTCCGCGCTTCCAGGAGGAGGGACTCGAGGCGAAGCTGCGGACGACGATGCGGAACTGTCTCCGGGAGGCGGAGCGGCAGGAGATCCGGCGCCTCGCCTTCCCGACCATGGGGACCGGTTTCTACGGGGTGCCCCTGGCGCTCTCGGCGAGGGTCATGCTCGAGATCATCCAGGAACACCTGAGCGGCGAGTCGACCCTCGACGAGGTCGTCATCGTGCCGCTCGACCGGCGCGACGCAGCGCCCTTCGACGAGCGGCTCGAGGCGATGCGCGCGGCGCCCGCGATGTAACGACGCGGCCCGCCGGGCCACCCGGATTCACGTGGATCGCCGCGGCCGACAGGACCGGAGCTGAGGGAGGTACCGATGAGCGAACTGCTGCACTTCGCCGAGCACCCGCTGCAGGAGGGGGCACTGCTCTTCATGGCGCTGGTCTACACCCTGCGGCTGATCTGGCTCCTCCGGTTCAAGGCCGGCGGGGAGCGCCAGGCCGCGACCGGCAGCCCGGACACCAACCCGCGCCGCGGCTTCATCTACTCCTGGGGCACGATCGCGATGCCCTGGGCGATGGAGAGCTTCCGCTCGAAGCTGTTCCTCTACGTCCAGTTCGTCCTCTTCCACCTCGGCGTGGTGGCGGCCATCGGCCTGTCGTTCGTGATCCCCTACGCCCCGCGGCTGCTCGAGTCGCAGGCTCTGGTCGCACTCCTGCAGGTCGTGATCGGCGCGGCGTTCGTGGTCGGCGTCATGCGCATCATCCGGCGGGTGGCCAGCGTCTACATGCGGGCGATCAGCTCGCCGGACGACTTCTTCTCGTTGCTCCTCCTGACCGTCTGGTTCGCCTTTGCCTTCCTGGCGGTACCCAACTCGACGGCGCAGGGCGAGACGCACCTGCTCGTCTACTTCTTCCTGACGGCCTTCTTCCTGGTCTACGTGCCGTTCAGCAAGATCTCTCACTACCTCTACTACCCGTTTACCCGGTACTACCTGGGCAAGACGATGGGCCATCGGGGCGTCTACCCCCTGAAGCACGTCGGGCGGGCCTGATCGAGTCCCGAGCGCGCGAACCGGTTGCCAGCGGAGCCAGTCATGATCCAGAAGAAGAGCGAACGATCCCACAAGGCGCAGATGGTCATCGAGCGGCTGGGCAAGAAGCTGAACCGGCAGATCGTCGGCTCGCTGGCCGCCTGCGTCCACTGCGGCATGTGCACCGACGCCTGCCACTACGTGCTCGCCAACCCGGGTGACCCGACCTACGCCCCGGCCTACAAGGCCGACCAGATCCGCAAGATCTTCAAGCGCCACTACGACTGGACCGGGCGCGTGCTGCCCTGGTGGGTCAAGGCGAAGAGCGTCTACACCGACGAGGATCTCGAGCAGCTCAAGGACATCGTGTTCGGCAAGTGCACCAACTGCCGGCGCTGCACGATCAACTGTCCGATGGGCGTCGACTACGCCACGTTCAATCGCATGGCCCGCGGGTTGCTCGTGTCGGTCGGGGTGATGCCGGAGGGCGTCGCCGTCGTCAGCAAGGACCAGTGGGAGATCGGCAACCAGATGGGGGTCCTGAAGGAGGACTACCTCGAGACGCTCGAGTGGATGAGCGAGGAGCTGGTCGACGAGGTCGGCGACGCGAAGGCCGCCATCCCGATCGATAGGATGGACGCCGACGTCGTCTACTCGATCAATCCGCGCGAGGTCAAGTACGACCCGCGGACGATCAGCGACGCGGCCAAGATCTTCTGGGCGGCCGGCGAGAACTGGACGATGCCCAGCGAGGGCTGGGACATGACCAACTTCGGCCTGTTCTCCGGCGACGACGATCTGGGCGGTGCGGTGGCGCGCCGGCTCTACGAGAAGGTGTCGGAGCTCCGCGGCAAGAAGCTCGTCATCTCCGAGTGCGGGCACGGCTACCGGTCGACCCGCTGCGAGGGGCAGAACTGGGCCAAGTGGGACGTCGACTTCGTGATGGAGAGCTCGGTCGACACGATGCTCCGCTACATCAAGGAGGGCCGCATCCGGGTCGACCGGACCCGCAACACCACCCCGGTCACCTTCCACGATTCGTGCAACAACGCCCGCAGCTGCGGCCTGTTCGAGGAGCCCCGGGAGCTCCTGCAGCTCGTCTGCACCGACTTTCGCGAGATGTACCCGAACCGCTCGGAGAACTACTGCTGCACGGGCGGCGGCGGGGCGATGTCGATGTCGGAGTACACGCCGCGCCGTCTCAAGTCGGCGAAGATCAAGGCCGACCAGCTGGCGGCGACGGGTGCCAAGATCGTCGTCACCTCGTGTCACAACTGCGTCGACGGGCTGGGTGACCTGATCCGCCACTACAAGCTCGACATGCAGGTGACGCAGCTGGTCAATCTGGTCGCCAACGCGCTCGTCATCGAGAAGCCGGCCGAGATCGAGGAGCCGGCGGTGGCCGAGGTGGCGGCGGCGGCGGTGACCGTGGCCGAGCCGGCGGCGGCCGGGCGCGAGCCGGCGGTGGCCGTGGCCGAGGGCGGACCGGAGCGTCCGGCGGCGGCGGAGGAGGCCGGCGAGCTGGCCGGATACTCCATCCTCGTCACCGACGACGAGCCCGACTTCGTCGCCTTCGTCGGGGCGATCCTCGAGGACCACGGCGCGACGGTCTACGAGGCGCACAACGCCGACGAGGCCTTCGAGATCGCGCGCGCGAAGAAGCCCGATCTCATGACGCTCGACCTGACCATGCCGGGCGTGTCGGGGATCGAGGTCTTCACGCAGCTTCGCAAGGACAAGGAGCTCCGCGATCTGCCGATCATCATCATCACCGGCCAGCCGGAGCTCCGGAAGCTGATCTACGACCGACCGGTGATGCCGCCCGAGGGCTTCATGAACAAGCCGATCTCCGAGCAGTCGCTGCTCATGAACGTGCGCAAGGTGCTGGAGCTGGCTCACCAGGAGTGAGCCGGCGATCGACCCGGCGAGGGCGGTCGGACGCCGCATGCGCCCGGCCGCCGTACGAGCATGGAGGGGATGGCCATGACGGACGACCTGTTCCGCACCTACTTCGACTCCATGCCCTGCTACCTGTCGGTCCAGGACCGCGACCTCAAGATCGTCGACGCCAACGAGCGCTTCGTCGAGAGCTTCGGCGACCCGACCGGCCGCTACTGCTACCAGGTCTACAAGCAGCGTCCCGACAAGTGCGAGGACTGCCCGGTCGAGCGCACCTTCCGCGACGGCCAGCGGCACCGCTCCGAGCAGCTGGTGCGGACCCTCGCCGGCGAGGACGTGTCGGTCCTGGTCTACACGACGCCGATCCGCGACGCCGACGGAACCATCACCTCGGTCATGGAGATGTCGACCGACATCACCGAGCTGAAGGAGCTGCAGACGCGCCTGCGCGACAGCCAGCGGCGCTACGCCAACCTCTTCGAGGACGTGCCCTGCTACATCTCGATCCAGGACCGCGACCTGCGCATCCTGGAGGCCAACCGGCTGCACCGCGAGGCGTTCGGCTCCGGCTACGGCTGCAAGTGCTACGAGGTCTACAAGCACCGTGACCGGGAGTGCTATCCGTGTGTGGTGCGCCAGACCTTCGAGGACGGCGGCGTGCACGTCCACGAGGAGGTCGTCCAGCGTCGCGACGGTGAGACCATGAACGTCATGGTGACGACGGCGCCGGTCACCGACGCCTCGGGTGAGATCGAAGCGGTGATCGAGATGTCGACCGACATCACGCAGATCCGCCGGCTCCAGTCCAAGCTCTCGTCGGTCGGGATGATCATCAGCACCATCTCGCACGACCTGAAGGGGCTCCTGAACGGCATGGACGGGGGCATCTACCTGGTCAACACCGGGCTCCGGAAGGAGGACCAGGGACGGATCACCAAGGGCTGGGAGATGGTCTCCCGCAACGTCGAGCGCATCCGCTCGACCGTCCTCGACATCCTCTACTACGCCAAGGACCGTCAGCCGGACTGGCAGGAGGTCGCCGCCGGCGAGGTCATCGACGAGGTCTTCGGGGTCATGGAGGCGAAGGCGGCGACGCACGGCATCCGGTTCGTGCGCGAGACCGAGGCCGGGGCCGATCGCTTCGAGGCCGATCCTGCCGCGCTGCGCTCGCTGCTGGTCAACCTGGTCGACAACTCGTTCGACGCCTGCCGTGTCGACACGAAGAAGGACGAGCACCGGGTGGCGCTGCGTGCGCGGGGGAGCGAGGACGCGGTCCTCTTCGAGATCGAGGACAACGGCATCGGCATGCCGCGCGACGTGCAGGAGAAGGCGTTCACCCTCTTCTTCTCCTCGAAGGGCGCGGGCGGCACCGGACTGGGTCTGTTCATCGCCAACAAGATCGCGCAGGCGCATGGCGGCGCGGTCGAGCTCGAGTCGGAGGTCGATCGCGGCACCTGCTTCCGTGTCCGCCTGCCCCGGCGGCGCCCGGCCGGGATACCCGTGACGGATGCCGACGACGGCCATGCCGTCGAGGAGGCCGCGGCGGCGCAGGCCGCGGCCGGGGCGCGCTTCGCCGTGCCCGGGGATGATCCCGCCGGCCCCGGGAGCTGATGCCACAGGTCGGACCGAGAGGGCAAGGGGCGACGAAGGGTCGACGCCAGGGGGACGCTCACCCACGGCGGCGCGCCCGGGGGGCGTTGTGACGCCGGGATGGAACGACGTATGATCGCTGACATCCGGGTGACGGGCCGCGTCCGGGCTGCAAGACGGCCGGAATGCGGGGAATCGTGAACGTGGATGGGGGATCGGAGCATGGCTGAGAAGAAGAAGATCCTGATCGTCGACGACGAGGCCGACGAGCGCGACTGGCTGTCCACCTTCTTCGAGGACAGCGGCTACGACACGGCGACCGCGGTCGACGGCGAAGAGGGGTTCGACAAGGCGCAGAAGGAGGGGATCGATCTGATCACCCTCGACATCAGCATGGACAACCAGTCCGGCATCCGGATGTTCCGCAACCTGCAGGAGAACCCGTCGACGGCGTCGATCCCGGTCATCATGATCACGGGCGTCGCCCGCGAGTTCAAGCAGTACATCGAGCGCGCGCGCCAGGTCCATCCGCCCGACGGCTACTTCGAGAAGCCGGTCGATCGCAACGCCCTGCTCGGCAAGGTGCAAGAGCTGATCGGCTGAGATCCGGGCCGGGGCGGCTACCGGCTACGGCGGCGCGCGTCGAGGATCTCGAGCGCCGCCGGATCGACGATCAGCGACTCGCCGATCACCCTGAAACCCAGCGGCAACCGTGGCGACGGGTCACGATCCTGCCGGCGGATGAACACGTCGGTGTGGCCGTCGTGCACGGCGGCCACGAAGGGCTGCACGACCCCCAGGAACCCGTCGATGGTCATGCCCTCGCTGGGGATCGCCGCGAGGAGCCTGTGCAACCGTCGATGGAACGCGACCTTGCCACCACCGCGCAGGTAGGGGTCCGGATGGGAGTCCTCGAGCAGCCGGGCCAGCTGCCGGGCATCCTGACGCAGATGGCTCGCCGTGATCCGGGTCGACATCGAGTCTGCCTCCGTGCCCTTCACGGTGTCCTGCAGGGCTTCCTGACCGGCCCGCCCTGGCCCCGGTCCCATGAGAAGGACCGTGACCGCGATCGACCACCCCAGGTGCCGGGCGCGTAGGCGCCGCTCGGCCATCCGCCGTCGTAGCCCGCGATTCACGCCGGTCGTCCGCGCGCCGCTCCGCCTGTCTGGACCGTGCTGCATTGTCCTTGCCTCTCCACGACGTCGTCGGGTGGGTGACCGTGACGCATGCTCACGGTCGTGGGTGGTCGGCAGGCGCCGGGCCGGCGACCGCTCAGTCGACCGCCGGCAGGCTCGACGCCTCGCCCGGGGTGCCGCCGTCATTCTCGTCGTCGCGCCGCCGGCCGGGGCTGCCGGACGCGCCGGTCCCGGCCGGGTCGTCGCCGGGCGCCCGGCGCGCGAGCAGCCGTGCCCGCACCAGCGCGTCGGGCCCGAGGCGCTCGCGCAGGCGATCGGCGACGCCTGCGAGCTGTCGACGCCGGGCGGCCGCCTCGTCGGCGAAGAGCGAAGCCTGCACCGAGCCGACCGGCTCGAGGTGACTGACACCGACCCCGAGCAGGCGCACACCGGCGCCGCCGAGGTGAATGCGCTGCGCGAGCAGGGCGCGTGCCGCCTCGACGATGTCCTCGGCCAGGTCGGTCGGTGCGGCCAGGGTGAGGGCCCGGGTCCAGGTCT
Organism: Candidatus Eiseniibacteriota bacterium; assembly: GCA_050115055.1. Classification (GTDB taxonomy): domain Bacteria; phylum Eisenbacteria; class RBG-16-71-46; order CAVPCR01; family CBDCWB01; genus JASFRE01. Next base: position 7,498 of record JASFRE010000188.1, read on the forward strand.
CGAACGCTCCGGTACGCACCTTGATGTGCACGGTGCGCGCCACGAACCCCTTGCGGCGCAGCTCGCGCGCCACGCCCTCCGCGCGTGACAGCAGGGCACGGTCGATCACGTCGGGCTCGACCAGGTCGGTCTCGTAGGTGCGCTCCTCGGAGATCGACTTGGGATCGCGGGCGGCCACCACCGGTCGATCGTCCTCGCCGCGCGCCAGCGCCACCAGGTGCGCGGCCACGCCGGCCCCGACGACGCGCTCCAGACGCTCAGACGGGGTCTTCAGGAGGTCGAGGACGGTGCGGATCCGCGCCGTTTCGAACCGCGCGCGCGTCTTCGGGCCCACGCCCCACAGGCGATCGATCGGCTGCACCCACAGCCGGTCGGGCACCTCGGCGAGCGGCAGGACGACCAGACC
>JASFRE010000189.1:0-7875 GCA_050115055.1 Candidatus Eiseniibacteriota bacterium
GCGAGTACTTCTCGCGCGCCATCGGGTCGGCGCTGTCCGGCACCCAGGACTGGACGATGCAGGAGCCGCCGTTCATCCTGCAGCCGGGGCAGAACCCCGACCTGATCCGGCTCAACCTGGTCATCGACGGCACCGGTGTCGTCTGGATCGACTCGCTGCGACTGACGCGCGGGGCGCGTCACTAGTGGCGCGCCCCGCTCCGGCGGCGGACGGCGCGCCGCCGGCGCGCAGGGTCGACCAGGGGCGGGCCTACGCGCTGGCGCTCGCCGCGGTGTTTCTCTGGTCGACCGTCGCCTCGGCCTTCAAGCTGAGTCTGCGCGCGGTGTCGCCGGTCACGCTGCTGCTCGGGGCGTCGCTGGTGTCGGCGCTCGCCGTCTGCCTGATCCTGGCGGCGCAGGGCCGCCACCGGTTGCTGACCGGGGATGGCTGGCGGGGCCTCGGGCGCTCGGCGCTGCTCGGCTTCCTCAATCCCTTCCTCTACTACGTCATCCTCTTCGAGGCCTACCAGCGCCTGCCCGGACAGGAGGCGCAGCCCCTCAACTTCACCTGGGCGATCACCCTGACCGTCCTGTCGGTACCTCTCCTCGGCCAGCGCATCCGGCCGGCCGGGTTCGCCGCCATCCTGGTCAGTTTCATCGGCGTCTACGTGATCTCGACGCGCGGCGATCTGACGGGGTTCCGCTTCACCGACCCGGTGGGCGTCGCGTGCGCGCTGGGCAGCTCGGTCCTGTGGGCGCTGTTCTGGATCCTCAGCACGCGCGATCGGCGCGACGCGGTCGCCAAGCTCGGACTCAGCTTCGCATGGGGGACGGTCTACACGGTGATCCTGGCGGCGGTGCTGGGCGAGCTGTCGATGCCGCCTCGCGCCGGCCTCGTGGGCGCGGTCTACGTCGGGCTCTTCGAGATGGGTGTGACCTTCGTGCTCTGGCAGAAGGCGCTCGAGCTCTCCCGCACCACCGCCCAGATCTCCAACCTGATCTTCCTGGCGCCGTTCGTCTCGCTGGTCCTGCTCCACCTCGTGGCCGGCGAGTCGATCTACCCGTCGTCCGTGGTCGGGCTGGTGTTCATCGTGGCGGGGATCCTCATGCAGCGCCGCTGGGGATGACGCCGGCACCGGGACCTCCGCGGATGTCCGTCAGCATACGGTCGGCGGCGCGGACGATCGATGCGCCGCGCCATTGACCGCGTCCAGCCGGCAACGTAATGTCGATGCAGCCACACGACCTCGCACCGATTGACACGCACGCCTTCTCGCCTCGTTGCTCCCCGTCGCCCCCCTGGCCTCGGTTGCCGTCGTCGACGTCTCGCCCCTCGACCGGACGACCATGGACGCCGCAGGCAGCGGCGTCGGAGGGCATCCCCATGCGACGCAGGACACCCGATCATCGCGCGCGCCTCGAAGCGAGTCCTTCCTCGGCGAGTCGAAGCGTGACGGCGCGGCGTGCGCCGCCGCCCGTGCTCGCCACCATCGCGCCCGTCACCGCGGCGCTCCTGCTCCTGACCACGGCTCTCCTGGTCTCCGCCTCGTGGGGGGGCGCCACGGCCGCCCCGGAGACGGCGCCGTCCGCCCCGGCCGCCGGCGCCGTGCACGGCCTGCATGTCTGCGACGCGCCGGCCCTCGAGGCGCTGCCGACCGAGGTGCGGGCCGCCCTGCTGGGCGAGGCGGCGGGTGGCAGCGGCGAGCGGGCCGCCGCCGGCGACGCGTCGTCGTCCGGCTACGGCTGGCAGGCGCGCGCCGCCCGCGTCCGCCGCAACCGCGAGGACCTCGCGGCCGGTCGCATCACCGCCGCCGAGGCCGCAGCGCGCGGCGGCACCAGTGTCACCGGCACCTACGCCTTCCCGGTCTTCCCGTTCACCTACGCCAACACCGGTGCGCCGCCGCACCCGCCGGGTGACATCGCCGACCAGCTCTTCGACGGTCCGTGGCCGACCGGGACCCTGGCCGAGTACTACGAGGAGATCTCCTACGGGGCGTTCTCGGTCGACGGCTTCGTCGACGACTGGACCCAGCTCTCGCACAACGACACCTACTACGAGGGCAACAACTGGGGGCTCGGCGCCGGCGGCGGGCTGATCGCCCACGAGATCCTCGAGGCCCGCGACCCGGCCATCGACTTCGCGCAGTGGGACAACGACGGCCCGGACGGTACTCCGAACTCCGGCGACGACGACGGCTACGTCGATTCGGTGGTCTTCCTGTCGCCCGAGATCGACGGGGTCTGCGACAAGTACAAGAACGGGATCTGCGGGACGGTCGGGGTGGCGAACTCGAACCTCTGGGCGCACAAGCGCGACGTGAGCTTCGTGACCGACGATCCGTCCAACAACCCGGTGCCGAACTCGGGCGGTAACGTGCGCGTGAAGGGCGTCTTCCTGGCCGGCGGTCTGGGCTGCGACGGGCAGCAGAACGGCATCGCCGTCCATGCCCACGAGCTCGGCCACATCCTCGACCTGCCGGACCTCTACGACACGGTGCCGGGCGGGCTCAACAACGACTCGCGCGGTCTCGGACGCTGGGGCATCATGAGCACCGGCACCTGGAACACGACCCACCAGCCATCGCACATGATCGCCTTCTGCAAGGAGCAGCTCGGCTGGCTTTCCTACTTCAACGTCAACCAGGACCTGTCGCAGCTCTGCGTGCCGCCGGTCGAGACCGATCCGGTGGCCGTCCGTCTGTGGACGCACGGCGCCGAGTCGCAGGAGTACTTCCTGGTCGAGAACCGCCAGCCGATCGGCTTCGACACCCATCTGCTGGGACGCGGCTTCGTCATCTACCACGTCGACGAGGAGGTCTACGAGTCCGAGAAGGGCTCGAACCGGGCCAACGCCACCGAGAGCCACAAGGCGATCGATCTGGAGTGCGCCGACGCCTACACCGCCCAGCACGTCGCCAACGCCGACCACCTCGACGACCTCACCAACTGCGGCGATGCCACCGATCCCTGGTGCCCGCTGTCACAGACCGCGTTCAACGGCGCCTCGGTGCCGGACAGCCGCTCGTACGACGGCCAGCCGACCGAGGTGGCGGTCTACAACATCCCGAGCTGCAACGGCGGGGCGCTGGGCGAGATCTGCGCCAGCTTCTCGGTCGGTGTCGCCTTCCAGGCCGACCTCTGCATGGTCGACTGTCCCGGCGACGGCTGCAGCGAGATCTCGCTCTGCGATCACTGGTGGGTGAGTCCGGACCTATGGATCGACCACAACAACGACGGCATCGACGACCTGCCGGCGCAGGACATCGTCAACCGCCTGCACTACCGGGTGAAGAACATCGGCCCCCAGCCGATCGCCGGCGCCTATGTCGATCTGTTCCTGCACGAGCCCGGGATGGGGCTGCGCTGGCCGGACGGCGGTATCCTCATCACCACCGAGGTGATCGACGAGATCATCCCGGTCAACGGCACCGTCGAGCGCTACGTCGACTTCGAGTATCCGGAGCCGCCCCCCAACATCGACCATTACTGCATCGGGGCGATGGTCCAGCACGATCTCGACCCGTTCAACTCGAACTACCCGCCCAACGACAACAACGTCGTGCAGGTCAATCACCAGGTGCTGGTGGAGCGCGCCGGGGGGGATGGCGCGCTGCAGGCGCGGGGCGACGTCGCACCGGGCGGCGATGCACCGGGCGGCGATGCACCGGGCATTCTCGTCGACTGCGGCGCCTTCGAGCGCGTCTCCGAGATCTTGATCCGCGCCCCCGGGACCTACTACGGGCGTCTCCTCGAGGTGCGCCTCGGCAACCCGCCCACGTTCGACGACTGGTCGGTGCCGGCCAGCTGGACCCTCGACTTCGACCCCGGGCCCTATCTGCTGCTGCCCGACCAGGACGAGCTGCTCGTGGTGACGATGAGCGCGACGCAGGCGGCGCACGGCGACACCGCGCACGTGCCGCTGACCCTCTGGGACGTCCAGGCGGAGGAGGCCGTCGGCGGGACGCTGCTCGACTACCGGATCGACTGCTCCGAGCCGACCGCGCCCATGAACGAACTCGCCGAGTGCGTCCCGTATCACGGCGACGACCTGCGAGGACCGACCGTGAAGCTCTCCTGGGACCCGGTCGAGATCGACGTCGCCGGTGACGACGAGGTGATCCAGTACTACGAGATCTACCGCGCCGACGATCAGGGGAACCCGGAGACGCTGGTCGACGAGGTGATCATCGATGCGGAGCCGGGCGAGCCGGGCTTCCAGTGGTACGACGACGTCGAGACCTGGTCGGGCATCGTCTACACCTACCGCGCGCGCGGCATCGACGGCGCCGACAACGCGGGCGCCTTCTCGGCGCCGATGGTGGCCGACTGCGGGCCGGCGACGACGGCGATCGGCGAGGATGGGCGTGCCGCGCCGGACGCCGCGACGGCACCGCGCGTCGAGCTGTACCCGAACACGCCGAACCCGTTCAACCCGCGGACGACGATCCGCTTCACGCTCTCCGAACCGGGACGCGTCGACCTCGCGGTCTTCGACCTGGCCGGCCGGCGCGTGCGCACCCTCGCCGGGCGCGCCTACGGCGCCGGCACCTGGGCGGTCGCGTGGGACGGCACGACCGACGCCGGTGCGCCGGCGACGTCCGGCGTCTACGTCTACCGCATCGAGGTCGACGGGCGCGTCGAGGCCCGCAAGATGATGGTGCTCAAGTAGCGCGGCCAGCGCGGCCGCGCCGGCGACCGCGCGCCGCGGCCGCGCGCCGCGGCGTCTACCTGAGGAGCACCATCTTGCGCTGCAGCACCCGGCCGGCGGCCTCCAGCCGGTAGAGGTAGAGCCCCGAGCCGACCGCGTGGCCGCCGGCGTCGCGCCCGTCCCAGGTGACCCGGTGCACGTCGCGCGCGAGCTCCGCGTCGACCAGCGTGCGGATGAGACGGCCGCTGCCGTCGTAGACGCGGAGCGTCACGCGCCCGGCCGCCGGCAGCTCGAAACGGATCGTCGAGCTCGGGTTGAACGGGTTCGGCGTGTTCTGGTGCAGGACGAGCCGCCGCGGCAGGACGCGGGCCACGGTGACGGGCACCGCCTGCGAGTGCTCGCGCTCGCCAGTGCGCGGATCGATCGACACGAGGCGGTAGCGGTAGGTCGCGCCCGGTTCGACCGAGCGATCGGTGAAGGTGTAATCGCTGGTCGTGCCGTCGCGCGGCAGGATCGGGGCGTCATTGACGACGGTGACATCGCCGGCACCGGTGCCCTCCGGGGTCCGCTCGACGTCGAACCAGCGTCCGGAGTGAGACGGCGACGTGACCCAGGCGAGCTCGACCGTGCCGTCCGTGCTGGTCGCCTCGAAGCGGACGAGCTCGAGGGGCACCGGCTGGTCGACGAAGAGGTGGGCACCGCAGCAGACCTCGGCGAAGCGATCGTCGGTGACGCAGAGCGTCACCGTGTACTCGCCGCCGATCTCCCAGATGTGCGTCACGGTGACGCCACTGCCGGTCTGGCCGTCGCCGAAGTCCCAGGTGTACTGGATGATCGAGCCGTCGGGGTCGCTCGAGCCGGACCCGTCCAGCACCAGCGGCTCGAAGATCTCGACATAATAGGAACCGCCCGGATCACAGACGGGCAGGCTGTTGACGTCGGCGGTGGTCGTGCACTCGCTCGTTGCGCCGCAGTCGTCGGCCACCGTCAGCGTCACGGTGTAGAGACCACCGGTGACGTAGACGTGCGTCGGCATCGCGCCGCTCCCCACCAGCCCGTCGCCGAACTCCCATGCATAGCCGGCGATCGTTCCCCCCGGATCCGACGAGCCGCTGCCGTCGAACGGGAGCGCCTCGCCGGCGTTACCCGCCACGGGAGGACCGGCGTCGCAGAGCGGTGCCGTGTTGCCGGTGGCCGTGAGCGGCACCTCGTACGGCGCGTTGGCGGCATTCGAGCTGTCGATGCGGAGCGCGCCGCTGAGCGGCCCGGGCGCGGTGGGGCAGCAGCGCAGGGTGAGCTGCAGCGTCGAGCCGTCCCCCGGCAGCACGACCGGGACCGGCGGCGGCGACACGAACGTGACGTCGCCCGTGCCGGTGATGGTGAGCCCGGTGATCTCGAGCTCGCTGCACGGATCGACGACGTCGTTCAGGATCTCGATCGTCGACTCGGAGCAGGTCCCGACATCGACGCAACCGAAATCGAGCGACAGCGGATCGACCCCGATCACCGGCGACAACGGCTCGGGTGGATGGCTGGCGTCGATGTCGGCCGAGGTCACGCAGGACACGGCGATCCCGGAGTCGTCGGTCACGGTGAGCGTCACGGTGTAGAGACCGCCCCCGGCGTAGGCGTGCAGGACGACGGCACCGCCGGCGCCGTGCCCGTCGCCGAACTCCCAGGCATAGGAGGTGATGACCCCGTCCGGATCGCTCGAGCCGGAGCCGTCGAAGCTGATGGCGGTGCAGACCTGCGCGGTGTAGGGGCCGCCGCTGTCGCAGACCGGCGGCGCGTGGATGACGGCCGGCGCCGTGCACTCGCTGATCGCGCCCAGCTCGTCGACCAGGGTCAGGGTGACCGTGAACGAGCCGTAGGTGCCATAGGTGTGGATGGGCATCACGCCGCTGCCGGTCGAGCCGTCGCCGAACTCCCAGTCGTACGAGACGATCGGTCCCCCCTGTCCGGCCTGCGAGCCACTGCCGTCGAACTGGACCGGCTCGTCGACCAGGGCGGCGTAGGGGCCGCCGGCGTCGCAGCTCGGCGGTAGCGGCGCGACGGCGATCTGGGCGCTGGTCGCACAGCAGCTGGTCAGGCTGGCGTCGTCGGTCACGCACAGCGTCACCGTGAACAGCGATGGATAGCTGTACGCGTGGGTGGTGATCGCTCCCTGCCCGGTCGAGCCGTCGCCGAACGTCCAGTCGTAGGAGACGATGAAGCCGTCGGGATCGCTCGAGCCGCTGCCGTCGAAGGTGACCGGGTGGAACGCGAAGCCCTCGTAGGGGCCCCCCGCGTCGCAGATCGGGAAGACCGGGACAGCCCCGCCGCAGGCGTCGATGCCGCCCTGTTCGACACAGACCGCGCCCCAGCGCTCGGGCGGGACGGGGTCGATCTCGTCGGTGCAGCTCACCAGGTGGGTGCCGAACGGGTAGCTCGACGCGACCTGGCTCACGCAGCCGGAGGATCCGGCCACGAGGCGGAGCGCGCCGATCACGGCGGTCTCCGGACCGAGGATGCAGTCGAACGCGGTGGCGATCGAGCCGTCGGTCGGTCCGCCGGCACCGTGCGGCTCGGTGCCGATGACCTGGTTGGACTGGCAGTCCCAGCGCCCGCCGATCAGCGACCAGCCGTTCCACTCGAAGGCGGTCTGGAGGCCCACCACGTTGCTGTGGCTGCGCAGCAGGAGGTAGACCGCGATCTCGTTCGCTGGCGGGATGTTGACCGTGGCCGGACCGGGGTCGCATGGGTCGCCGATGTCGCACGGTATCGGAGTGGCTGGATCCACGACGGCGTGTAGCGGCAGGACGGCGGTCTCGTTGGGACCGGCATCCACGGTTTCTACAATGATCGTTGCAATCACGCAGGCGAGCAACACGCCCGCCGCGATGGACGCGAGGGAAGGGGGCAGCCGGTCCATGGCGCAGTCTCCCGTCAGGCTCGACGGCCTGCTGGTCTGGCAGGGCGGCGTGGCGTCGAGCAGACGGGGCGGGGATCGCCCGTGCACTCGGCGCCGGGCGGAGCGGATCGAGGAGTCCATCACAGTATAGCAGAGAGACGATCCGGGTGCCCGGAGTCCCCCCCGCGGTCGGGGCACGCCCACCTGGCAACGCCGGCTCCCGGTCCGCGCGGCGGTGTATACTCTGCGGATCCGGGCACGGCGCACCCCACCGGCAGCCGCTTCGAGGGAGGTCGCCGCCAGGCGTGGATCCATCGCAACGCACGACACAGGAAGGCGGAACACCATGAATCGCGAGA
>JASFRE010000190.1:0-7825 GCA_050115055.1 Candidatus Eiseniibacteriota bacterium
CGTGGCGCAGCACGCGTCGCATGACGCGCCAGACGGAGCGAAGCGCGTCGGGATCGAGGGCTCGCAGCCCGGTCCGCGGGTGTAGTCCGAGCTGGAACAGGACCTCGTCGGAGTAGACGTTGCCGATGCCGGCGATCAGCGATTGATTCATGAGCGCGGTCTTCAGCATGCCGCGGGCGTGACCGACCAGGTCGAGGAAACGCTCGCGAACGACCCGCAGCGCGTCGACCCCGAGATCGTACTCCTCGATGTACCTTGCCGGGTCCGGCGTCAACTCGATCCGTCCGAGCTTGCGCTGCGTGCAGTAGGCGAGACGACGCCCGTCGTCGAACCGGAACGCGACCGCAGCGCTTGCGGCCTCGTCGTCGCACGCGGTCCGCCCGTGGCCCGGAAACGCGGTCATCCCGAAATGCAGCGCCAGCCAGCCACCATTGCCCCGATCCCGGCGTATGCGGTCGGCCCACAGCTGCACGAACAGGTGCTTGCCGTGACGCCGCGAAGTCCGGAGACTCCTGCCCTTCACGCGCCGCGCCAGCGCGGCTGCCGACAGCTGACCGAGCACCCGGTCGCCGCGGACCGTCGTCCGCCGGATCGGCTGGTGGAGCGAGGTGGCGTCGATGGTGCGCTTGAACACCTCGACGTCCGGTAGCTCGGGCATCGTCTGCCCCCTGCGCGGCCTGGCGGCGAGCCTCCGGCTGGCGGTCCATCTCCAGGATGCGAGCCGCGTCGCGCACCGCGTCACCGCGCGCGTCATTGTCGAGATAGCAGTGCACGTCATGACCGCCACGCCGCCACTGCGAGAAGGCGCCCATCCAGCCGGCCAGCGCCTGCTTGCCGTACTCCCCCCGGTAGGCCCGGCGCGGCCCGTGCAGGCGCACGTAGACCAGGTCCGTCGTCACCCGCTTCGGCGAGGTCCTGTCGGCATGATCGTCCTGCCGGCAAGATCGAAGAGCCGCCACAGCGATTCCCCGCAGTCGCGGAGCTTCGTCATGTGCGTGATGTAGCGACTCGCCTTGACGGCGAAGGTGAAGCGTCGCGGAACCCTGTCGCGCCAGGCGGCGAGCGTCTGCCATGATGGAAGCCCGTAGAACGTGCTGTTGATCTCCACCGCATCGAAGCAGGTGGCGTAGTGCGCCAGGCGCTCGGTCGCCTCGAGACCGCGTTGCGGGTAGAGGACCTGCTCCCAGTGGTCGCAGTGCCGGCCAGAGGTGCCGACACGCAACTCGCCGCGCGCACCCATTCATCCTCCTCGAGCCGTGCCCGCAACTCCGGCCGCCCCGTCGCAGGATTTGCGCCCGCGTTGCAGATCGTACAGGGAGCGGGCCACCCCATGCCCCCGATCCTGGACCGCGACCTCGACACCGGATCGCAAGAGAAGGCAATCCCCGTACCGTCCACGACTCGGGCCCCGTGCGCTCCGCGCCGGACCTCGGCTGGCGGCCCCGTGGACCGGACCCAGGCCGGGACGGGTGCTGGAACGGGAGTTGCGTCGCTTCAGGCCTCGACGGGGTGTGGGTGCCGGCCCCGGAGGCTCCCCGGATGCGGCTCGACGAACCAGAGGGGCGTCGTGACGGTCGCGCGGACGGCCCGGCGAAGGGAGACGAACATGAATCGCGAGGTCTTGGCACTGCTTCCCCTGCGGCTGATGCTCGGCATCGGGTTCACCATTCATGGAGCTCCCAAGCTCTTCTCGAGCCAGCAGCACGTGTCGTTCGCCGCCATGCTGGACGGGATCGGCATCCCCGCGGCGAATCTCATGGCCTGGCTGGTCGGAGCGCTCGAGTTCTTCGGAGGGGTCGGGCTGATCCTCGGCTTCCTGGCCGTGCCGATCGCGGTGCTTCTCATCGTCAACATGCTCGTCGCCCTGTTCACCGTGCATCTGCCGCACGGCTTCAACTTCATCAACATCACGGGGATGAGCGGTCAGGGCCCGCAGTTCGGCATGCCGGGCTACGAGGTCAACCTGCTCTACATTGCCGGACTCCTGGCGATCGTGATCGGGGGCGCCGGGGCGTTCTCGATCGATCTGATGCGCCGGCGAGGTAGCATGCTCCGCAGCGAGACGCGCCAGGAGACGCTGAGCATGGGACGCGATCCGGCCAGCGTCTGACGGGTGGGCACTGGAAGGAGGGCAGCATGCCGATTCGCCGACTGCAGGAGTTCCTGGACGAGAACGGGATCAGGTACGTGACGGTCACGCACTCTCCGGCGTTCACCGCGCAGGAGATCGCGGCGTCCGCGCACATCCCAGGTCGGGAGCTGGCCAAGACGATCATGGTCAAGCTCGACGGGAAGATGGCGATGGCGGTGCTGCCCGCCTCGCACCAGGTCGATCTGGACCGGATCGCGGAGGCGGCCGGGGCGACCCGGGCGAGCATGGCCTCCGAGGGGGAATTCAGGAGCCTGTTCCCCGAGTGCGAGCTGGGTGCCATGCCGCCGTTCGGGAACCTGTACGGGCTCCCGGTCCTCGTCGCCGAGAAGCTGGTCGTGGAGGGCGGCGAGATCGCCTTCAACGCGGGGTCCCACATCGAGCTCGTGCAGATGCAGTGGCGTGACTTCGAACGACTGGTGCAGCCGACGGTCGTGCGCTTCGCGGCGCGGGTCTAGCGCGGCGCGCTTCTAAAGCGGCTTGGATCTGGAACGGCTCGGGGCCGGGCGGCTCGAGGCGGCTCGAAGCGGCTCGAAGCGGCTCCAGGAGACGCGGCTGCCACCCCCGGCCGGCGCGGGGCAGCCGCACAGTCGAGCCCGGGGAGAGAGGTAGGAGGAGATGACGACGGACACCGTCCTCTTGTGTGCGAGTCTGGACAGGACACTGCTGCCGAACGGCGGGGCCGAGGAGTCATCGCCCGCGCGCCCGGTCTTCCGACAGGTTGCGGAGCGGCCGGAGATCGAGCTGGCGTATGCGAGCGGGGGCGACCTGGCGTTTCTGTGCGAGGCGCTCGAGCAGTACGAGCTTCCCACCCCGCGGTACGCGATCTGTGATGTCGGTACCGCGATTCACGAGCGGACCGGAGACGGCTGGCGGGCCTGGGACGACTGGACCGAGCAGATCGCCGCCGAGTGGAACGGCATCGAGCGCGGCGAGCTCGAGGCCCTGTTCGCTGACCTGGAGTCCCTGAGCCTGCAGGGGCCGAGTCAGCAGAAGGGCCTCAAGCTGAGCTACGTGTCGCCGGTCGACTTCGACATCCACAGCATGGAGAAGGAGCTGCGCATGAGGCTGCAGAAGCACGGCTGTCATGCGGCCTTCGTCTGGAGCCGTGATGTGCAGGACACGATGCGCCGGCTCGACATCGTGCCGGAGCGCGGGACCAAGGTCGACGCGATCCGCTACATCATGGAACGCACCGGTCACGGCCCGTTCGATACCGTGGTGGCCGGGGCGAGCGGCAGCGACCTGGATCTCCTCGGCAGCGGCCTGCGGGCGGTGGCGGTCGGTAACGCGAGCGACGATGTCAAGTACGGGGCACGGACCGAGGTGCTCGAGAAGGGCATCGGTGACCAGCTCTATGTCGCACACGGAGATTTCCACGGCATGAACGGCAACTACGTGGCCGGCGTCCTCGAAGGCCTGGCGTACTTCGTGGCCCCCGCTGACGCCTGGATTCGCGAGGCGCTGGAGACCGCCGGCAAGGAGACGTAGGAGGCGCCGGACGTCGCAGACGTCGCACCCGTGAGTCGGCAACGAGGGCGTGCCGACGTGGTAGGGTCCAGTCGCGGAGGAGCGCCTTGTGGACGGCGCCTGCGGTCAGCGCGTCGCGCAGCACGGCCACCGCCTTGCCGCTCCGCGCGATGATCGCTGCCTCGGCACGCTCGAGCAGGTCCTCGCCGTCGGCCGGTTGCTCGCCGTGCGGCTCGACGTGCCGACCCCGCGGCATCGACCGCGCGTGACGCCTCCGGTGGGACGCCGCCCGACCCGGGCCGCAGTCACCGACGGGGTGCGGGGAACGACCCGGTCGCGGAACCGACCTGCCGCCGGTGACGCCATGGAGCTCCATGGAGCATAGCGGTCCGACCTTCATCCCCCTCCTCATCGTGGTGGCGCTCGCCTTCGTGGTGCCCCTCGTGCTGGCGCGGCTGCGCTTGACGGTCATCCCCGCCGTGGTCGGCGAGATCGTGGCCGGCATGATCGTCGGTCCGAGCGTCTTCGACCTGGTGTCGGAGGGCCCGGTTCTCCGGATCCTCTCGGAGCTCGGCTTCGTCTACCTCATGTTCCTGTCGGGGCTCGAGATCCACCTCCCCGACCCGCGCGGCCTGGCACGCGACGCGGCTGGCGTGCGTCGCACGTCGCTCGCCGGCCATCCATTCGTCATCGGGCACGTCCTCTTCGGGCTGGGGCTGGCGGGCTCGCTCGCCGCGGCACTGCCGCTCGAGGCGGCGGGCTGGATCCGCGACCCGTGGCTCATGGCACTCATCCTGTCGACGACCTCGCTCGGCGTCGTCGTGCCGGTCCTCAAGCAGCGCGGACTGACCGGCACGCCACTCGGCCGCCTGATCGTCATGGCGGCGATGGTGGCCGACTTCGCCAGCATCCTCCTGATCAGCGTCTACGTGCTGCTGCGCACCGGTGGACCGTCGGCCGAGCTGCTGCTCGTGCTGGTGCTCCTGGTGGCCTTCCTCGCCACCTGGCGCCTCGTGGCCACGGTGCGCCAGGCGATGCCTGCCGGCCGGATTCTCGAGGAGCTCTCGTCAGTCACGTCGCAGCTCAAGTTGCGCGGCTCGTTCGCGCTGGCCCTGATCTTCGTCGGTCTCTCCGAGGCACTCGGCGTCGAGAGCATCCTCGGGGCCTTCCTGGCCGGCATGATCATCTCATTCCTCTCGGGCCGCGAGGGTTCGGGACTGCGCGGGCAGCTCGACGCCATCGGCTACGGCTTCTTCGTGCCGATCTTCTTCATCATGGTCGGCGTCGGCTTCGATCTGCCGGCACTGGTGGGCGCTGACGGCGCGCTCTATCTGGTGCCGGTGCTGCTCGCCGTCGCCTATGCGGTGAAGCTCGTGCCCGCCCTGCTCCTCCGTCGCCTCGTCCCGTGGCGCGAGACCCTGGCGGCGGGGGCGCTGCTCGGATCGCGGCTGTCGCTGATCATCGCCGCCTCGGCCATCGGTCTCGAGATGGACGCGATCACCGCACCGGTCAATGCGGCCATCGTGCTCGTGGCGGTGGTGACCTGCACGGTGTCGCCGATCGTCTTCGGTCGCCTCGTGCCGGCCGCGACGCCGCGAGAGCGGATCCTGGTGCTCGGCAAGCGGAGCACCGCGGCGCTCCTCGTCCGACGGCTGCGGGCGCACGGCAAGGAGGCGGTGTCGATCTGCACCGACGCGGAGTTCGGCGGGTCGCCCGACGGCGACCCGTCCGCGACACGAGACCAGGAGCTGGCCGATGCCATGCGCCGGGCCGGCGCCGAGTCAGCGGCTCTGGTCGTCGCCATCGACGAGAGCGATGCGTTGAACCTACGTATCGCGAGCGTCGCCCGCCACGTCCTCGGTGTCGAGCGGATCCTCGCCCGCGTCACCGATCCGGGACAGAACGAGGCCTTTCGCGAGCTCGGGGCGCGTGTGGTCAATCCGGCCTACTCGACCCTGCTCATGCTCGAGGCGCTGGCGCTCGAGCCGGCCGCGTTCTCGATCGCCGCCGACCCGGACGAGCACCAGTCGGTCCGCGAGGTCAAGCTCTTGAACCGGCGTCTCGCCGGCCGGCCGGCCCGCGACGTGGAATTGGGGGATGCGGTCATGGTCCTGATGATCCGGCGCGGCGATGCCATCGTCGTCGCCGACCGCGGCACCGAGCTGCGGGTCAACGATCGCCTGACCCTCGTCGGTTCCGACCGCGAGCTCGTCCAGGCGGCGCGCATGCTCTCGCGAACGGAATGAGCACGAACGAGCACGCCCCTGCCCGTGCCGTCCCCGCGCCGCAGCACCCCGGCGATCACCGGTGGGCCGGCGTCGCCTCCAGCGCCTGGATGAAGGCCGCGGTGAAGGCGGGAAGATCGTCGGGACGGCGCGAGGTCACCAGCCGTCCGTCGACCACGACCGGCTCGTCGACCCAGTCGCCGCCGGCGTTGACGACGTCGTCGCGCACGGACGGGAACGAGGTCAGGCGCCGTCCGCGCACGAGATCGGCCGAGATGAGCACCCAGGCGGCGTGACAGATCGCCGCGATCGGCTTCTCCTGCGCGGCCACCTCTCGGACGAGCCGGATCATCTGCGGCGCACGGCGCATGCGGTCCGGCGCGTACCCGCCGGGCACGACCAGGCCCTCGAGCCGGGTGGCGTCGACGTCGCCGGCCGCGCTCTCGCACCGCGCCGGATCATGCCCGCGCTTGCCATGGTAGGTGGTCCGTTCGGCGCCGATGAGCAGCGGGGCGTACCCCGCCTCGCGCAGCCGATGGTAGGGATACCAGAGCTCGAGCTCCTCGAAGAGGTCCTCGACCAGGATTCCGACCTGTCCGGAGTGTGCCATGCTGGTCTCCTGACCGCTGCGGAGGACTGGGGGGCAGGGCCGTCGGTGCTCGACAGGTATTGCAAGTCCCGGACCACGGGCACACTCTCCACGGCCCTGCAGTTCTTGCCGGGCGCGGCGTCACCGGGCGATCTCCGGGCGCCGCCCACGCAGACCCGCTCACCGCTCACCGCTCACCGCTCACCGCTCGCCGCTCAGTGCTCAGCGCGTCGATGTCCAGTTGATGGCGATGCCGGACCGCTCGGTGCGGCCGTAGCTCGTCTCCAGCTTGACGCCCTCGCCGATCCAGTACTCGACGTTGATCTGCGCGTCGTCGACGCTGTCGAGTCCCTGCTCGTACTTCAAGAGCACCCGCGGGCTCAGGTACTGCCCGACCAGCACCGAGGTCCCGCCCGGCTCCGTCTCCGATCCTCGATCCGCACCACCGGCCTGGCGCTGGATCCGCAGCACGTCGATCCCCAGCTCCTGGGTCAGTGCTTCCTCGAGCCGCGGCAGCGCGAACTTCTGCGCGGCGCCGAGCGCCTGGCTCTGCAGGAAGTCGGTCTGGCTGCGATCGAGGCTGCCGGCCGAGTCGCCGAACACGAGCTGGGAGAGGACCTCGGTCTCCGACATCGACGGCTCGGAGCTCAGCTCGAGCTCGGGCCGCTGCGCCGTGCCGGTGATGGTGAGGATGATGCGCACGTCGTCCCGGTAGGTGTCGAGCACCAGGTCGAGGGTCGGATCGGTGGCATCGTCACCGTAGAACTCGACGGTGCCACGCGCGACGTTGAACTGCCGGCCCATGAACTTGAAGGTCCCCTGCTCGGCGGTCAGGGTGCCCGAGAGGACCGGCGTGCCCCGATCGACGGTCACCGCAAGGGCGCCCCGGAGCTCTGCACGCAGGCCACGCCCGGCGATCCACAGGGTTCCCGGGGTGCTGACGTCGATGTCGATCTCCGGCGTCTCGAAGAACCCGCCGAGCTCCTCCGACTTCCGGGCGGCGGCGCGCGTCGCCGGAGCCGCCACCCCCTGCTGGGCGTGCGGCGGCGTGAGCGCGGTCTGGCTCCAGAGCAGCGCCTCGCCGCCGGTCGGATGCAGCTTGCGCGACGACTCGGGAATCTGGATGTTCCCCTTCAGGATCTCGATCGATCCCTGCAGGCGCGGACGGCGGGCTGTACCACCGACGTCGATGCGCGGCGTCACCACCACCTCCGACCCTTGCTCGAGCGACAGCTCGACGTCGTGCCCCTCGATGCGCCCATCGAGGGGCAGGTCGTCGAGCGCGCCCTCCGACGCCAGCTCGATGTCGAGCCGACCGCCCACCTCGACCTGCTCGGGGAGCAGGGCGTTCAGGTCCCCGAGTTCGAGCCCGTCGACGCGCAGCGTGCCGTC
>JASFRE010000191.1:0-7816 GCA_050115055.1 Candidatus Eiseniibacteriota bacterium
CGAACTGCGGCACGCATCCCGTTCGGGGAGTGTCCACTCCTCGGTGTCGTCAGACCCTCATCCATGCGGGCACGGGATCGCCGACGAACGGGAGTCGATCGTCCGGCGGGCGTCATCGCCACTCGCGCCGCGCATCGGCGCGTAGCATCGGCGACTAGGAACATCGTCGCCGTGGCTCGTCGTCGCTCGCCTCGATGTAGAACCTACAGTCGGTCGCGGCCGTCGCGGCGACGGCCGCTCACCGCCGAGCACCCGGCGCGCACCGGCAGGTGTCCGTCAAGCGCCCGTCGGGGGCGTGCTTCCGGCCACCGCGCCACCGCCGTTCCTCGGCACTCAACCCTCCATCAGGCAACGAGATCGGTTCGCAGGCCACTCCCGTCGGGGGCTCCTCGTCGATGCTCCACGCGGCAGCGTAGCCGGCCACGCGAGAGCGTCCGTGCGCCGGCGGCCCGATTGATGCATGGAGCGGGCGCCGGTGGCCGTCCGGCGCGCCGCGGCGGTGTCCGCCGCAGGGATCGATCGCGCCACACGATGGGCGCAGCCGGCGCCGGCGGCCATGGGAGGCTTCGATGAACGGGACGATTCTGACCAGGGCGGGGAAGGAACCCGGCCGCGTGCACGCGCCGCGCCACGCCCCGCGTCAATCACGCGTCTGGATCACCGGCACCGGGGCCGTCCTGGCGCTGGCCCTGCTGCTCCAGATGAGCGGCACGGCGCGCGCCAGTGACGATCCACAGTCCGACGCGTACCCGCTGACCGACGAGAACATCACCACCGCGATCGAGAATGAGCTGCTGGTCGACCCGTCCGTACGACTCGACGGGATCGATGTCAGCACCAAGGACGGGGTCGTCACGCTTCTGGGCACCGCACCCAGCCTGCTTGCCGCCGACCGAGCGGTGAAGATCGCCATGGGGACCGTCGGCACGCGCTCGGTGATCGATCAGCTGGCGGTCCTACGGACCCTCCGCACCGATTCCGAGATCGTCAATGACGTCGAGGGGGCCTTGCTCTCCGACCCGGCGACCCGGTCATTCACCATCGAGGCCAAGGTGGACTCGGGGTGGGTCACCCTCACGGGCACGGTCGATTCCTGGGCGCAGAAGTTCCTGTGCGGAGATGTCGCCAGGGGTATTGCCGGCGTGCTCGACGTCGACAACAACATCGAGGTGGATCTGACGGCGCACCGGGACGCATCGGAGATCGTCGACGACATCACACGCAGCTGGCGCGCCAACGTCTGGATCGACGATCGGCAGCTCGACGTGCATGTCGACGACGGAACCCACGTGGTCGTCAGCGGCTCGGTGCCGAGCGCTCTCCAGAAGGAGATGGCCGTCTCCGTCTGCTGGGTGGCCGGCGTCGAGTCAGTCGATGCCAGGGCGATCCAGGTGCGGTGGGAACCGGGCGCGCTGGCGCGTGACGAGCGCCCCCTGACCGACGAGATGATCCGGGCGGCGGTGGTCCATACCTTCGAGCTCGATCCACGCCTGGGCGGTCTCGACATCCACGTGCGCGTCGAGAAGGGCGTGGTCGTGCTGCGCGGCATCGTCGACAACCTGAAGGCCAGGAACAGTGCCGCGCTCGATGCGAACAACACCAAGGGTGTCTGGCAGGTGAAGAACTACCTGCGCATCCGTCCCGCGCCGCCAATCGACGCCCAGGCGATCGCCGGGGCGGTGCTGAGCGCGCTTGCCCGCGACCCCTACCTCGGCTCGCTGGATCCCACCATCGAGGTCAACCAGGGGCGCGTCATCCTGTCCGGCGCTGTCTATTCCGAGTTCGAGAAAGCTCGTGCTGCCGATCTCGCCTCGCGTATCATCGGTGTCATCGACGTGGTCAACCTGCTCGATGTCCGCAAGGAGGAGCCGCAGGCCAGTGACTGGGCGATTCTCAGGGACGTCGAGAGCGAGCTGTTCTGGAGTCCGTTCGTCGATGCGTCCGACGTTCACGTGACGGTCGAGGGTGGCGTGGCCACGCTCACGGGCAGCGTCAAGAGCTGGCAAGCGCGGAACGCCGCCACCGAGAATGCCATCCAGGGCGGTGCCCGCCGCGTCATCAACAAGATCGATGTGCCCGGCTCGCCGCTGGTGTCACGTCAGTGATCCGGCCATGACGGGGTTGCAGTGGTTCCTTCACCCTTGCCGATCGGGCGAGCGGCGGCGCCCGCGGCGTGGAGGCATTCGGTGCTGGCGAGACCACTGCCTCAGGGAAGATGAGCATGCCCCTTGCAAGCTGGCTGCGCCACGCTCGCGACGAGGCACTGCTCGTCGCAGCATTGCTGGTGGTGTCGCTCACCATCTGGTCGTTCGCCGAGCTCGCGGACGAGGTGATCGAGGGTGAGACGCACGCTTTCGATCGCACGGTGCTGCTCGCCATGCGCGAGCCCGGCGACGGGAGCGATCCGATCGGCCCCCCGTCGTTCGAGGAGATGGTGCGCGACCTGTCCGCGCTCGGTGGCACGGTCGTCCTCACCCTCGTCACGGTGGCGTCTGTGCTGTACCTCTGGCTCGCCAGCCGGCGGGGCGTGGCGCTGAGCGTCGCCGTCGCCGTCGGGAGCGGGGTCGCCCTGACGATGGGGCTCAAGGAGGTCATCGATCGCCCGCGTCCGGAGCTGGTGCCACACGGCGCGTACGTCATCTCCCCGAGCTTCCCGAGCGGCCACTCGATGATGGCGGCC
The DNA here is from genome assembly GCA_050115055.1 of Candidatus Eiseniibacteriota bacterium. Taxonomy (GTDB): domain Bacteria; phylum Eisenbacteria; class RBG-16-71-46; order CAVPCR01; family CBDCWB01; genus JASFRE01. The sequence continues at coordinate 2,681 of JASFRE010000191.1, forward strand.
ATCGTCTACCTGACGGTGGGCATCCTGCTCGCCGGCGTCCAGCCGCGCCGCCGGCTGAAGCTCTACGTGCTCGGCATGTCGATCCTGGTGACGGTGCTGGTCGGACTGAGCCGCATCTACCTCGGCGTCCACTGGCCGACCGACGTGCTCGCCGGCTGGTCCGGCGGCGCAGCCTGGGCCGTGCTGTGCTGGCTGGTGGCCGTCTGGCTACGCCGCCGCGGACACCTGTCGGGGCGCCCTCTCACCGGCCCGCGTTAGTGCGTCGAGACCAGCCTGCGTACGGCGCGCTCGACGTCGGTGGCGGCAGCGCGACCAAGGTCGGCCGCGCCCGACCGGTGTCGCCATCGTCGCAGTCGTCGCCACCGTCGTCCCGCCCACTGTCCGTGCAGCAGCGTCGCGATCTCGCGCACGACGTGGGAATCGATCTCGGTGCTGTGCCGCTGAGTCGTGTCGAGCGACCCGCGCCCGATCAGCGCTCGCACAGGGGTGGCGACGCGGTCTCTTCGCTGATGAGATCGGCGATGGAGGCGTCCGCGAAGGCCTCCTGGATCTGACGGGCGGCATCATCGAGCCGGCGGTGCAGCGGGCACAGGTCCCGGCCGTGCCTCTCCAGTCCGAGTGGACATTGCTGGATGCGCTGAATGGGATCGACCGCCTCGACCACGTCGAGCACCGAGATCTGTTCGGACGGCCGCGCCAGGCGAAAGCCCCCTCCCCGCCCGGGTGTCGACGAGACCAGGCCGGACCTCGCCAGCGCCTGCAGCACCTTGGAGAGATATCCGGCGGGGACCCGCGCGGCCCTGGCGATCTGTGCGGTCCCCAGGGCGGCGTCCGGATGGGACGCCAGCCAGACGACGGCGCGCAGGGCATATTCAGCCGTCTGAGAGATCATGGTCTGCGCGGCTCCTCCTCGAATCGGGTCAGGCCCGCATTCGACGTAAATTGGACCTTGACATCCAGTTTAGATGAACCGATTATACCAGAACCTGGACCTCCAGGTTTTGCAATGCCGAACAGATGCCAAGGAGGAACCACCATGACGATCTCCCATGACACCCGCGTGGGCGACCTCGTCAGCGAGCGGGTCGGCCGCAGCGAGGTCTTCGAGCGCCTCGGGATCGACTACTGCTGCGGCGGAGCACGCACCCTCGGCGAGGCCGCTCGCCAGGTCGGCCTCGAACCAGACGAGGTCGCCGAGGCGCTTGCGGCATCCGACCGAGCCGCCGTCGCCGGCGCCCCCCAGGACTCGACGGACTGGCGTTCCGCCACCCTGACCGCGCTCACCAACCACATCGTCGAGACGCACCACGCCTACATGAAGCGGCAGCTGCCACGGGTCGGCGAGCTGATGGACAAGGTCCTGGCCGCCCACCGGGAGCGCCACCCCGAGCTGGCCGACGTGGCCAACGTCCTGGCCGGGCTGCGCACCGAGATCGACATGCATCTCGCCAAGGAGGAGCAGGTCCTCTTCCCCCTGATCCAGGAGATGGAGGCCACCGGAGAGGCCGGTCACGGTCACTGCGGCTCGGTCCGGAACCCGATCGCGGTCATGGAGCACGAGCACGACCATGCCGGCTCGGCCCTGGCCCGGCTGCGCCAGCTCACGGACGGCTACACCCCACCGGCCGACGCCTGTGCCACCTACCGCGCGCTCCTCGACGCCCTGGCCGAGATGGAGGGAGACCTGCACCGACACATCCACAAGGAGAACAACATCCTCCATCCCCGGGCCACGCAGCTCGAGGCATCCCTTCTCGCCGTCTCTACGGGTGACGCGCCGGCCGCTCACGAGAGGTGATCGCGTCATGGAATACCGCAGGCTCTGGCTGACCTTCGGCTTCGTCGTCGCCGCGTCCTTCGCCGTGCTGGGGATCTTCGGCCGGGAAATCTACCGGCAGGCGCCCCCGGTTCCTGATCGCGTCGTCGACAGCGACGGCCATGTACTCTTCACCGGCCAGCAGATCCGCGATGGTCAGAACGTCTGGCAGTCCACCGGTGGCCAGGAGCTGGGATCCGTCTGGGGCCACGGCGCCTACGTGGCACCCGACTGGTCCGCAGACTGGCTGCACCGCGAGGCCGTCGCACTGCGCGGTGCGTGGGCCCGGGACGAGTTCGCACGAGACGTCTCGAAGCTCGGCCCCGAGCAGGTCGCCGTCCTCGAGGCACGCCTGCAGGCAGAGCTGCGGGCCAACTCCTACGACGGGGACACGGGCGATCTGGTGGTCTCCGCCGATCGAGCTGCTGCCATACGGCTGGTGAGCGACTACTACCAGCGGCTGTTCGGGGACGATCCCGACCTCGATGGCGCCCGCGAGGCGTATGCGATGCGCCCGGCCACCGTCGCCGATCCCGCACATCGCGAGGACCTGACGGCGTTCTTCTTCTGGGCGGCCTGGGCGTGCGTCACCGAGAGACCCGGCTCCGACGTCACCTACACCAACAACTGGCCGGCCGACGAGCTGGTCGGCAACCGGCCCACGGGCAGCCTCATCCTCTGGACCGGCTTCTCGGTCATCCTGCTCCTGGCCGGCGTCGCGCTGCTGGGCTGGTACCACGCCACCCACCGCGATCCGGAGCCGGACGCGGCGACCCTGCCGGGGAGCGACCCTCTCACCGCCCTCGCCCCCACCCCCTCGATGCGGGCGACGCTCAAGTACTTCTGGGTGGTCTGCGCACTTCTGGTGGTCCAGGTGGTGCTCGGTGCGGTGACCGCGCACTACGGTGTGGAGGGGTCGGGCTTCTATGGCCTCGACCTCGCGAGCGTGCTTCCCTACAGCGTGTCCCGCACCTGGCACGTGCAGCTGGGGATCTTCTGGATCGCCACCTCCTGGCTCGCCACCGGGCTGTTCATCGCCCCGGCGGTGTCGGGTCACGAGCCTCGCTTCCAGCGCCTCGGCGTCAACGTGCTCTTCGGCGCGCTCATCGTCGTCGTGGCCGGCTCGCTGACCGGTCAGTGGCTGGGCATCATGCAGAAGCTCGGGCTGGTCCCGAACTTCTGGCTGGGCCACCAGGGCTACGAGTACGTGGACCTGGGTCGCCTGTGGCAGATCCTGCTGCTGGTCGGTCTGCTGCTCTGGCTCGTCCTCATGGTGCGTGCGCTCCTACCGGCGCTGCGTCGCAACGACGACAACCGGACGCTCCTGACCATGCTCGTCATCTCCTGCGTGGCGATCGCGGGCTTCTACGGCGCGGGGCTCATGTGGGGCCGGCAGACCAACCTGGCCATGGCGGAGTACTGGCGCTGGTGGGTGGTGCACCTCTGGGTGGAGGGCTTCTTCGAGGTGTTCGCGACCGTCGTGATCGCCTTCCTCTTCGTCCGCCTGGGGCTCGTCCGGGTCAAGCTCGCCACCGCGGCGGCACTCTTCTCGACCAACGTCTTCCTGGCCGGCGGGATCATCGGGACCTTCCACCATCTCTACTTCACCGGCACCCCGACCGCCGTCCTGGCGCTCGGCGCCACCTTCTCCGCCCTGGAGGTCGTGCCCCTGGTGCTGCTGGGCTTCGAGGTCTATCACAACCTCAGACTGAGCCGGGCGACCGAGTGGCTCAGGGCCTACAAGTGGCCCATCTACTGCTTCGTGGCGGTCGCCTTCTGGAACCTGGTCGGGGCGGGGATCTTCGGGTTCCTGATCAATCCACCCATCGCGCTCTACTACATGCAGGGCCTCAACACCACGCCCGTTCACGGTCACACCGCCCTGTTCGGGGTCTACGGGATGCTCGGCATCGGGCTCATGCTCTTCGTGCTCAAGGGTCTTGCGGCTCGTCGGGTCTGGAAGGAGGGCGTGATCCGCTTCGCCTTCTGGTCGATCAACTTGGGGCTGCTGCTCATGGTGCTGATCAGCGTGCTGCCGGTCGGCCTGGCGCAGACCCTCGCCAGCGTGCAGGACGGCCTCTGGTACGCGCGCTCGGCCGAGTTCATGCAGCAGGACCACCTGCAGACGATGCGCTGGCTGCGCGTGATCGGGGACACGATCTTCGCCGTGGGAGTCATGGCCCTGGCCTGGTTCGTGATCGGTCTCAAGACCGGCTGGTCGGTGAAGCAGGGATACGACCTGCCGGAGAGAGTGCTCGACCGGGAGGCCCTGGCGACGCGCTGAGCGGGGGGCGGACCCGAACGTCACGAGCCGCCGTGAGACGCGGCGAGCCGGGCGGGCCGGTGTGTAAGGCGTCAGTCGCAACGTCGATCGACGAGCCCACCCGATCCGACCGATCCAGAACCGGCCTGTCTCCGGATGCCCGCGCGTGCTTGGTCGCCGGCTGGTGGGGCAGCGTGCGCCTGGACGGCGTAGCGGGCGAAGATCGCCAGCAGGAGCACGACGATCGCCCACTGGGCGGGTCCCACCCAGACGGCACCGGTCATCCGCTCCCAGGCCATGCATCCGAGCAGGACCATGATGCCGGTGCGGGCCTGGAACGCGTGCCGGATCTCGATCCGCCGGATCCTGTCGTCTTCACGCGCGGCCGCCGCCGGGGTCGCCGAAAGTGCGCGGGGGAGCCGAGAGATGCACGGGGCGGCCACCAGCTTGCGCAGGGCCAGGCCAAGCAGGAGCGCGCCCAGAGTGAACTGCAGGAGGGGATAGACCCAGAGCCCCTGGTGGAGCCGGAGGTCGGAACCGCCGCGCAGGAACACCGCACCCAGCGTCGCCGCCGCGATTCCCCATGGGAGGAGTTCCCAGGCGGGTCGGTAGTAGTCGGACAGACGTCGGCGCCGCAACATGGCCGCCCCCTCCACCGGCTCCGCAATCGAGGCCGCAAGCCGCACCGCCCGGCGCTGGTCGAGCACGAGCCCGAGCACCAGCCCGGCGCTCGAGAGGATCGAGACCGAGCCCAGGAAGAGCTTGCGGAGCCCGGGCTCGATCGGCAACACGGTGGCGGCCAGTCCCGCGGCGGCGGCGAGCTGCCGCACCGAGGGAAGCGGGGTCTCGGCGGCTACGAACCGGCACTCACCCGGACGAACCCGCATGCGAAGTTCCTTCGCGCCAGAGTCGCCGACTGACGCGGCTGCAGAATCCCGCCGAGATGCGGACCTTCGACAGTGCACCGGCTGGCTCGGAGATCATGTTCGATCGATTGCGCCGCGACTCCGATCTCGTGCTGATCGATTTCGAGCGCCCGGGCGCGGCTTGCGCATGA
>JASFRE010000192.1:0-7795 GCA_050115055.1 Candidatus Eiseniibacteriota bacterium
TCGGCCTTGGCGCGACGCGCCAGCTCGCAGGCACGCTCCTTCTCCCCATCGGTGAGGAGCGCCGCCTCGATGATCACCTTGCAGACCGCGCCGCTCTCGCGGCAGGCGTCGACGACGCCGCGGATGTCGCGCAGCACCAGCGCGTCGTCGCCGTCCTTCAGGGCGCCGACGTCGATCACCATGTCGATCTCGCGCGCCCCGTCGCGAATGGCGCGGCGCGCCTCGGCCGCCTTCAACTCCGGCGCATGCGCCCCCAGCGGGAAGCCGACCACCGAGCAGACATCGACGCTGCTGCCGCGCAGCTCCGCCGCCGCCAGCCGCACGCGGTTCGGATTGACGCAGACCGCGGCGAAGCCGTGCTCGCGCGCCTCGGCGCACAGCGTCCGGATGGCGGCGGCGGTCGCCTCCGGCTTGAGCACGGTGTGGTCGAAGTAGCGGGCGAGCTCGCCGGGGACGCGCGGGCCACCCGGCGCCGTCGAGACGCGGCAGACCCCGAGCTCGATGAAGTGCTGCAGGGTTGCGGGGGGCAGCTCCGCGCACAGGCCGTGGCTCAGCACGCCGCCGCGCGCCATGAGGAGCTGCTGCACCTGGTGGGCGATGCGCTCGAGGTCCTCGTCGGAGACGGTCGCCTCGAGGGCGGGCGCGATGGTGCCGGACGGGGCGGTGCCGGCGGCCGCGGCGGTGCCGGCCGCGGGTCCGGTGCCGGTCGCCTCGAGCCAGCCGCGCTCGATCTCGTCGATCATCGCCACGCGTCGGCGGTGGCGATCGACGGTGCAGTCGGTGGCCAGCCAGAGATCGACGATCTGCCTGGCCAGCCCGGTCCCGATCAGCCCGGCGCCGAGACTCAGGACGTTGGCGTCGTTGTGCTCGCGGCTGTTGCGAGCCGTCGACAGGTCGTAGCACATGGCGGCGCGCACGCCGGGCACCTTGTTGGCGGCCATCGCCGAGCCGATGCCCGCGCCGTCGATGACGATACCGACGTCACGCTGCCCGCTGGCGACCCGTGAGGCGACGGCCAGCGCGACGCGCGGATAGTCGACGGCGTCGGTCGAGTGCGTGCCGCAGTCCTCGACGTCGTGGCCCGCCTGCCGCAGGTGTGCGATGAGCTCCTGCTTCATCGCGAAGCCGCCGTGGTCGGCGCCGATGGCGATTCGTTTCGCGGACATGGATGGACCTCGCCGGTTGTCCTGGTCGTGGACGTTCTCGAGCGGGGCGGTATCGCTCGCGGCGGCGGCAGTGGAACGGTGCCGCTCGGCACGTCGACAGTTGCCGGATGCACCAGCCCCGCCCGGGGGGCGATTCTCGCGGATCCGCCGGGCGCTGACAACCGCGATGCGCGGCGTGACGGCTCAGGACGTACCGGACTCCGCGGCGGACTCCGGGATCGTGACCTCGGTCGTGACCGGTGCGGACGGTGCGTGCACGGCCGGCGGCGCGGCCGGCATCACGGGCGGTGCCGCTGCCCGGGCTACCACCCCGATCTCCGCGCCAGGCGTCACCGGCGTCACGATCTCCGGCTCGTGCAGGCTCGCCCTGCCGGCGATCCCGGGCACCAGCGACGGGAGCGGCGCCGCCCCCGGCTCGGTCCGGACCCACTGTGCGAAGGTGAGCGACAGTGCCGCGAGGAGCACCCCGCCGAAGAAGGTCCAGCGGTAGTCGATCATCCAGACGAGCCCGCCGGCCACCGGGATGGCGACGGCGGCGATGTGGTTGATCGTGAACGCCACGGCCATGCTGGGGGCGATGTCGCGCGGATCGGCGATCTTCTGGAAGTAGGTCTTGATGGCGAGCGACATGTTGAAGAAGACGTGGTCGAGGATGTAGAGGCCCATGACCACTGCCTTCGATCCGGTCAGTGCGTAGCCGAGGAAGACCAGGATCAGCCCGCCGTACTCGAGGCTGATCACCTTGCGCTCGCCGATCCGGTGAACCATGCCTCCGATGGCCGGGGACAGGGCGAGGTTGATCAGGTTGTTGACGAGGAACAGGAGCGTGATCTCGCGCACCGAGAAGCCGAAGTTCTTCACCATCAGGAAGAGCGCGAAGGCGACGAAGACCTGCCGCCGCGCTCCCGAGAGGAAGGTGAGGACGTAGAACAGCCAGTAGCGCCGGCGCACGATCATCCGTGTCCGCTGGCGCACGCGCGGCTCGAAGCGCGGGAAGCGCAGCACGGCGACGATGCTGGCCACGAACACGACACTGCCACCGAGCAGGAAGAGCGGCCGGTAGGGCAGCGCGGCGGCGAGCAGGAAGACCGCGCCGACGCTCACGATGGCGGCGGCCGACGACCAGGCGCGGACCTGCCCGAGGAACTGCGGCGCCTGGTCGCGGGGCAGGTACTGGAGGGTCATCGACTGGTTGACGGTCTCGAAGTAGTGGAATCCGAAGCTCATGACGAGCGTCGTCACCAGGAGGCCGGGCAGATGCGGGAAGAACCCGGTCAGCGCGATGCCGAGCCCGAACAGCGCGACCGACAGGGTGGCGAGCGACTGCTCGCGCACCACCATGATGATGTAGACCACCAGCAGGGCGAGGAAGCCCGGGATCTCGCGCACCGACTGGATGAGCCCCATGGCGGCGGCATCGATGCTGGCCTCCTCGACCGCGAAGTTGTTGAAGAGACTCCGCCAGAGCTGGAACCCGAGCATGGTGGCGATGGTGAGGAGGATGAGGAAACGACGGACCGAGCGGTCCGCCGGGGAGCCGGCCGGGATCGGCGGGAAGAGCGCACGGCCCATGCGCGGCAGGAGTGCGATCGGTGACACGCGGTGCTCCACGGGTTGCGCGAGCTCGGGATCTGGCGGCGTCGGCTCGACGGGCGGCGGGACCGGGGGCTCGGGACGAGCCACGAGACTAGCGATCCGCTGGCGCCCGTGCAACCATGGGCGCCCGCGGTGGCCTGACGCCGCCGCGGCCGAGGGGGGCGAGCAGACGATGGCGGCAGCGAGAAGCACGATGCACCAGCGCGGGCAGGGGCGGGACGCCGCGGGGCGTGACGGCCGGCGGCGGCCGCGCCGGGCGGCCGGTGCGACCGGGGAGATCCTCGAGCTCGAGGTGACCGGGCTGTCGCACGGCCCGGCGGCCATTGCCCGCGACCAGGGCCGTGTCGTCTTCGTGCGCGGCGGCGCGCCGGGTGATCGGGTGCGAGCCCGCGTGGTTGCCCGCAAGAAGAGCTACGCCGAGGCGCAGGTGGTCGAGGTGGTGACCGCGGGCGAGGCACGCCGCGAGCCGCCCTGTCCGCACGTTGCCGAGTGCGGCGGTTGCCCGTGGCAGCATGTGAGCTACGCCGCCCAGCTCGCCGCCAAGGCCGGCAACGTGCGCCGCGAGATCGGGCGCCTGCCCGGCGTGGCCGCGGAGCGACTCGACGAGCTCATCGGCGATCTCCTGCCGGCGCCGGCCGAGTGGGGCTATCGCCAGCGAGTGCGGCTGCACGTCGACCGCCGCCGCCGGCTCGGCTACCAGCGACCACGCAGCCACGCGGTGGTGCCGATCGAGACCTGCACCATCGCGCATCCCGAGATCGTCGACCACCTCGAGGCGGTGGCGACCCTGGTCGCGGCGATGGTGACGCCGCTCGACACGGTCGAGATCGCCGCGCGCGAGGACGGCGCGGGCGTGGTGCTGGTCGTCTCGGCCACCGCCGCCTTCGCGCACGCCGATCGACCGCTGATCCACCAGCTGCGCGATCAGGTGCCGAGCGTGCTCGGCGTCTTCGTGCACGGTCCCGGCTGGGCATGGCAGGACGGAGACGACCTCGTGCCGGTGCAGCCGCGTGCCGACGTCCTGCCGATCGAGATCCCGGTCACCGCGTTCAGCCAGGCCAACCCGGCGGCGAACCGCCGGCTGGTGGAGGCGGTGCTCGAGGCGGCCAACCCCGACCCCGGGGACCGCGTGCTCGAGCTCTTCGCCGGTGCCGGTAACCTGACGGCGGTGCTGGCGCCGCGGGTGGGAGCGTTGCGCGCCGTCGAGCGCCATCGTCGCGCCGCGCGCACGCTGGCGGCGACGGCCCGCGGCCGTGGCTGGCGCCACGTCGAGGTCGAGGAGGGTGACGTCGGCGAGGTGCTCGAACGGCTCGTGGCGCGGACGGACGCCGCGGCGGCCGGTGAGGCGCGCTCCGGCGAGGCGCCATCGGGCGAGACGCCATCGGGCGAGGCGCCATCGGGCGAGGCGCGCTCGGGCCAGGCGCTGCCCGGCGAGCCGCGGTTCGATCTCGTCGTTGCCGATCCGCCGCGCAGCGGCATGCTCGCCGAGAGCCACCAGCTCGCCGCGTTGCGGCCTCGCCGGCTGGTCTATGTCTCGTGCGATCTGCCGACCCTGGTCCGTGATCTCCGCGTGTTGCTGGCGGCAGGCTACGGCTTGCGGCGGGTGCAGCCGATCGATCTCTTCCCGCAGACCCACCATGTCGAGCTGGTGGTGACGCTCGACTGCGATGGCGCGTCGGGACCGCCGCCCGGGATGTCGGAAGGCGGCGAGCCGGATCAGAAGCCGTAGTCGACCGCCGGCGAGTAGGCGTGCTCGCGGATCCGCAGTCCCTCGACCCGGGAAGCGCCGAGGCGCTCGACGTACTCGCGCCGGTCGGCGACCCCGGTCACCCAGCGGTAGAGCCACTCCTCGAAGCCGGCGACGCTGCGGGTCGTGGCGTGGTACTCGGCATAGAAGTCGTGATCACGGTTGTAGTGCCCCTGGACCGGCGCCGGGTGGCAGCCCCAGGGCTCGTGCACGACCGCCGACACCGTCATCCCCGGGAAGAGGTTCCGGTTGGGATCGGCGCGGATCGAGTCCTCCTCGACCAGTTCCTCGGTGACCAGGATGACGTGGCGCGCCGCGTGCGCCGCCTCGATGCTGACCCCGTGCGCTCCCCAGCTCAGGCTGTTCCCGAAGCAGTCGGCGCGCTGCACGGGGATGATCGCCACGTCGGGGCGGATTTGCTCGACCGCGACCAGGCGCTGCTCGCCGAACGGCGGCTCGTAGACCTTGAGTCCCGGATTGTCCTCGCAGAGCCGGCTGCCGAGCGTCGACCGGGTCGGCATGTACGGAACGCCGAGGGCGCCGGCCGTGAGGGCCAGCGACAGCGTCAGGTTCGAGTAGTCGACGACCTCGATCGAGCGCGGCACGCCGGACTCGACCGCCCGCCGGAAGCAGTGTGCGGATCCCATCTGCACGTTGCCGATCCAGGCCGCGCGGCAGCGCCGCACCGTGCCGGCACCGATCAGCTGATCGAAGATGATGTCCGAGATCGGACCGATCAGCTCGAGGTCGGCGCGCTGCTGCCGGATGATCTCGTGTGCCGCCGAGAACGGGATCTTCTGCTCGAGGAAGGTGCCGAGCGCCACGCGCGCGCCATCCGGGACGAAGCGTGCCACCGCCTCGCGCATCGTGATGAGTTTCGACTCGCGTGTGTCGGGGACCGGCAGGCCTTCCTCTGTCATCATGTCCTCCGGGTCTGCCGTGGGGGTGCACTCCGTCCGTGCGCCATCCTAGCGTAGATCGCGGACGCGGTCACCTCGCGGGGCCTCCGACCACCGCCAGGCCGTCCCTTGCCGGATCGTCGCCACCAGACCGCCCACGGCGGCGGTCGGCGCACCTTCGCGGCGGTCGCGATCCGGGCGCGCTGATCCGCGGCCGGCGCCGCAACCTTTCTGCGACGACAGCCGTAGTTGAGACCGTGACCCGGCGGCCGGGGCACCGATGCCGCGCGCCCGCCGCTCACGCGCCCGCCCCGCGACCGGTGCGCGGGGGGAGTGTCCGCGCCCGGACGCCACCAAGGGGAGGTCTCATGTCGATCCGAACCGATCTATCACGAGTGACTGCGACGGTGCCCGCTCCGGTGCGCCGCCCCGCATGCGACGGACCCGGTACGGCGCCGGGGCCATCGGAGCGCGCCGGCATCGCGCTCGCCACCACGCTCGTCGTGCTCGTCGCCACGCTCGCCTGGTCGCCGCCGGCGGCGGCGGACTTCGACGCGCAGCGGAGCATCGACGCCCGCATCCTCACCATCGCCAACCTGATCGGCGAGGTCACGGTCCAGGGGTACGACGGCAGCACGTTCGAGGTCGAGGTGAGCGTGCGCGGCGAGGAGGGGACGCCCGACCAGGTCCAGATCGAGGTCCGCGAGGGCGAGCGCGCCGAGCTCTACGTCGCCTACCCGGTCGGCCGCCGGACGCGTTTCGTCTACCCGGAGCTCGGGCGCAACTCGCGGTCGGAGTTCTCGATCGACGGCGACGACTCGCTGCTCGAGGAGCGCCTGGAGGCGCAGGGCGCCCGCCGCATCCGCGTCAGCGGCAGCGGTCGCGGTCACGAGGTCTGGGCGGACGTGACGGTGCGCGTGCCCGCGGGACGCGAGATCCGCGTCGAGCTCGGCGTCGGCCACCTCGAGATGCAGGGCGTCGCGGCCCCGGTCCGGGGACAGGTCTGGAGCGGACACGTCAATGCGGCCGACATCGACGGTGATCTCCTGATCGACACCGCGAGCGGTCACGTCGAGGCGCGCGGCGTGCGCGGCGCGGTCGATATCGACACCGGCAGCGGTCACGTGACCCTGTCGGACGCGGACGGCGAGGAGATCCATGTCGACACGGGCAGCGGTCATGTCGAGCTCGACCGCATCAGCTGTCGCACGCTGGACGTGGATACCGGCAGCGGCCACGTCGAGGCTTCGGCGGTGCGCGCCGAGCGCGCGTCGATCGACACCGGGAGCGGCGGAGTGCGTCTGGCACTCGAGCGGATGGGGCGCGGCCCGTACGAGATCGACACCGGCAGCGGCGGGATCGATCTGCTGCTGCCGGCCGACGCATCGGCCCGCGTCGAGGCCGAGACGGGTTCCGGCGGCATTCGCATCCGGCGTCGTGACGCCAGGGTCCTGTACGAGGACGATGGCGAGGCGAGCTTCGAGCTCGGCGACGGCGAGGCGCACGTGGAGCTCGAGACCGGCAGTGGCGGGATCTCGATCAGCACGATCTGAGAGACGGAGTCACTCGATGGGGTCGCGGCCCGTCACCCCGTCGTCGGGTGCCAGCTGACCGATGCGAGCCAGGCGCGCCAGCACGACGCGCGCCGTGCTCGAGCAGCCGCCGGCATCGAGCGCCCGCTCGAGCCGGCGGCTCGCCATCTGCCGCGCGAACAGGGTCTCGCACTGCGCCGGCGTGAGGTCGGCCCAGGCTGGCGAAGGCTGGATCCGCCCACTCACGGCGAGCTCGCGGTAGGCGGACGTCGCCTGCTCGATCAAGGCGTCGGTGTCGTCGGGCGCCGGCGAGCCGGACTCGATCGTGCTCATGCGCTCCACTCCTCGCGGGCGACGCCGTGCCGCTCCAGGCAGTCGGCCACCTGCCGGCGGGCCCGCACGATGTTCTGCAGAAAGGTGTTGAGCTTCATGTGGAGCGCCACCGCGAGCTCGCGATCCGGCGACGCCGCACCATCCCGGATCCGCGCGCGCAGGGCTTCACGGGGACGACCCGGCAGGGCGTCCAGGCAGCGTTCGATCAGCCGTCGCAGGGCGGGATCGGGAGGCGGTGATGGCTCGACGCGCAGCTCCGGCAAGGCCGCCAGCCGCTCCGCGTCGACGCGGTCCATGCGCCCCAGATGCCGCGTCTCCATGAGCGCCAGGTTGCGGGTCAGGTGCGCCGCGTAGCGGAGCGACGCCTGGTGACCCTCCAGACGCACGCGCGGTGCCAGCTGCCACATGCGCAGCAGCCCCTCCTGTAGCACCGCCTCGACGTCGACCGCCTGCGCGAAGGAACGCAGGCGGTCGCGCAATGGCAGCTCGACGAGACGGAGCCAGGCGGCGAATGCCGCCTGG
>JASFRE010000193.1:0-7741 GCA_050115055.1 Candidatus Eiseniibacteriota bacterium
CGGCGCGGGCCGCCGGCAGCATACACCGTCCAGGGGCGGTCCGGGCGGCGGGGGCTGGTCCGGATCGAGACAGCCTCAGCCCGTCGGCAGCGGCCCGCAGGGGCCGCGCGGCCGCTTTCAGGCCGATCGGGCTTGCGTCTCCTTGACATCGGCCGGACGTGCTTGATACACTACGACTTGCCTACCTACAGCAGGACGCAACTTCAAGAGGCGGTCAGCTCGGAGGAGCTCCCTTACGGACGCTTGATACTGGCAGACACCGCAGTCGCAAGCACATCGCAGTGGAATGCCTGACCAGCGCTGAGTTCTCTGGGCGTACCGGGAGGTACGTTCCGGGAGGGGGTTCAGGGTCTCCGGGACAGGTAACGGCCGTCCACTGGGCAATCAATCGTCCCTGCTCCGAGTGGTGTCTCGCTCGATCTCGGGCGACGCTACCGGGATGACCGGCCCTCTGCCGCACGGGTCGTCGGTTGCCCACCCGGTCCTGCACGGACTCTCCTGCGCTGACTGAGAGTGCTTCGCCCATCCAGCGGCGGACCAGACTGCGCGTCAAGCTGCGGACACAGCCCTTGGGCCTCGAGCCCCAGAAGTGATGCATCTTCGAGCAGCGGGTGGCGTGACATGAATCCTCCGAATCAGCTGTCTTCCCTGGCTGAGCATTCTGTGCCGACCATTTCCCCTGACACACCGACCATCGCCTCGCTGACCTTTGATCCGAGCCTCGTCGCCGTCCACCTCGGGCGCGAGAGTCTCTACGAGCGGCATGGCAAGCGTCTCTTCGACATCACCCTGGCCGCATTGCTCCTCGTCCTGTTCTCGCCGGTCCTCCTGGTGGCGATGATCGCCATCAAGCTCGATTCCCGCGGTCCGGTCCTCTACCGCTCGACACGCTGCGGGCAGGGGGGCAAGCCGTTCACCTTCTACAAGCTGCGCTCGATGCACAACGGCTCGCACGCGAGGCGTGACAAGCTCATGCATCTGAACGAGATGGACGGACCGGTCTTCAAGCTGGCGAACGATCCGCGGATCACGCGCATCGGTCGGATCCTGCGTCGGACATCGATCGACGAGATGCCGCAGCTGTGGAACGTGCTGCGCGGCGACATGTCGATGATCGGTCCGCGCCCGCCGATCCCCGAGGAGGTCGTGCAGTACACGACCTATGAGATGCGGCGACTCAGCGTCAAGCCCGGACTCACCTGCCTGTGGCAGGTGAGGGGTCGCTCCACGCTCGGCTTCGACGAGTGGATGCGGCTTGACATCGAGTACATCCGTCATCGATCGTTCGCGCTGGATCTCAAGATCCTGCTGCTCACGGTCCCCGCCGTGCTCTCCTGCCGCGGCGCCTACTAGCCGCCGCCGGGGGTGCGGTCCGGGCCGTGCGACGACACCGGACGGTCACACCGACCTCGACGCTGCTCGCTCTCCCCACCGGGCGCCGCTGCGCGCCCGCCCGGTCGCCGTCCACCACCTGGGGCGCCCGGGACCCCGACCGTCATGACCCACTCGTCGACACGCCGCCTGCTCTGGGCGGTCCAGCGCCTGCGGGCGATGACTCCCGCCGAGGCCCTCTGGCGCACCCGCCGCGCCCTGGACGCGGCGGGTGAGCGAGCACGACATCGCTGGCGTCGGCCGCGCCGGCCGGAACTCGACGAGGTGGTGGAACCGGGCGGTAACAGGGAGCTTCTCCTGTTCGGCGACCCGCGGGCCTTCCGGCCCTTCCTGCCGGAGGAGGGGGCCGGGCGCCAGGAGCTCGCTCAGGCGCTGGCCGCCACGGCGTTGCCGCTGACGCGGCGGACCGGCGAGGCGACGTTCGAGACCCGCCTTCTCGGCGACGCCATCGAGCTCGGCGCGGCGGTCGACTGGAACCGCGATCCGGTCAGCGGTCGCGCCTTCCCGCTCGCCCACTGGTCGGCGATCGATCACCGCGACCCGGCCGACGAGGCGGCGATCCGGCGCATCTGGTACCTGAACCGGCACCTGATGCTGCCCGAGCTGGCGCTCGACTACCACCTGTCCGGCGACGCCTCCGCCGCCGAGCTGGTCTGCCAGCTCCTGGACGGCTGGATCGCCCAGTCGCCGCGTGGCTCGGGGGTCAACTGGATGGTGCCGCTCGAGCTCGGTCTCCGGCTGTGGAGCTGGGCGTGGGCGGCGCGGCTGCTGGCGCGTTCGGCGGCCCTCCGTCACACCGCCGCCCGGCTGGCGATCTCGGTGCACGAGCAGGCAGAGTGGATCCTGCGCCATCTTGCTTCCCACTCCTCGGCCAACAACCATCTGCTCGCCCAGGCGCTCGGCCTGCTGGCGGCCGGTGTCGGCTTCTCCGGGCTGCGTCGCGCGCCGGCCTGGCGCGCGGTCGGACAGCGCATCCTGTTCGCCGAGCTCGAGCGCCAGACGCACCCCGACGGGGTGAGCCGCGAGCAGTCGCGCCACTATCACGAGCTGGTGCTGGAGATCTACCTGGCTGCCTGGCTGCTGTTGGCGCGTGGCGCCGAGCCACCGCCAGCCCACATTCGCGATCGCCTGGAGGGCATGCTCCGGTTCCTGGCCGACCTCGAGCACCTGCCGCCGCCGGCGGCGGCGATCGGCGACTCCGACGATCAGGACATGCTGCCATTCGCCGGCCAGGAGGAGCCGCCGGCGCGGACCCTGCTGACCATCGGTGCGGTGCTCTACGGGCGCGGGGACTGGCTCAGGGACAGGGGCGGGCTGACGCGGTCCGCCGCGGTGCTGCTGGGCGCCGCCGGGCGCGAACGGCTGGCGGTGCTCGACGAGCCGCGCGCGCCGCGCCGCTCGCGCAGCTACCCGGACGGCGGCTACACCTTGCTGAGCGACGACGCGGGGAGCCGGGCGCTGCTCCTCGATCACGGGCCGCTCGGCTTCCTGTCGACCGCGGCCCACGGTCATGCAGACTGCCTGGCGATCACCCTCGGCGCCTTCGGCGAGCCGATGCTGATCGACCCCGGCACCTTCAGCTACCACGCCGAGCCGCGTCTGCGCGACTACTTCCGCTCGACGGCGGCCCACAACACGCTGCGCGTCGACGGCGCCGAGCAGTCCGAGATGCGGGGGCCGTTCCTGTGGGGACGTCGTGCGACCGGCCGGCGCACCGCCTGGTCCCAGACCGCGGCCGTCGATCTGGTGGCGGGCACGCACGACGGCTACGCCACCCTGCGGCAGCCGGTCGCCCACCACCGGCGGGTCATCTTCGTGCGGCCCGACTACTTCTGGGTCACCGACCGGCTCGAAGGAACGGGTGAGCACCACGTCGAGCAGTTCTTCCACTTCCCGGCCTGCTCGCTCAACCACGGCAGCCGGTCGCCCCGGGCGCTGTCCGAGGTCACGGCGACCTATGCCTCGGGCGCGGTCCTGGGGCTCTACCGGGTCGGGGACGCTCTCGATGACGCCGATATCCTGGTCGGGGTCGAGGAGCCGCTGCAGGGCTGGCGCTCGCCCAGGTTCGGCGTGCGCGAGCCCGCCCCGGTCCTGCGACTGTCGGGGCGCCGCCGCCTGCCGGTGGCGTTGCATACCGTCCTCCGGCCGTTGCCGGAGTCACCCGCCGCGGGAGCGTCGCCGACGGTGCGTGTCGAGGCCCTGGACGGCGCCACGGTGCTCCTGGCCGGCGGCATGCCGGGGACCGACCTCTGCCTGGTGACCCGGGACGGGACGTCGGCGCGGGGAACGCTGGACGGCGCCCCGGGCATCACCGGAGCGTGCGGGCTCGACGGCTTGCTCGGGCTGGTGCGCTGGCGTGGCGATGCCGCCGGGGACCCGGTAAGCCTGGCCGGGGTGGCGGCGCGGCGCCTCGAGGTCGGCGGGCGCTGTCTGTTCGAATGCGAGACAGGGGTGCTCACCTTCGCCTTCCGCCGCCTGGGTGATCAGGCGGTGTGGAGTGGTGGTGGAACCGGTAGGATCCGCCTCTGGGCGCCGGGGCTCGCAGGCGTGCGCCGCGAGGGGCACGCCCTCTTGCCGGTCCGCGACACCGGCGGCTGGGTCACCCTGGAGCTCGATCGGACCGGGCCCTGAATGGTACCGGTGACGGCGAGGAGTCACGCACGGTGAACATCTCGATCTTCGGTCTGGGCTATGTCGGGTGTGTGAGCTCGGCCTGCCTGGCGCGCCTCGGGCACACGGTGATCGGCGTCGACGTCAACCCGCTCAAGGTCGAGCTCCTGGACGGCGGGCGCAGCCCGATCGTCGAGTCTGGGCTCGACGTGCTGGTCCGCGACATGGTGGCGGCCGGGCGGCTCAGCGCGACCACCGACCAGGAGGCCGCGGTCGCCGCCACCGAGCTGTCGATGATCTGCGTCGGCACCCCCTCGCTGGACTCCGGGCGGCTCGACCTGACCTACGTGCGCCGCATCGGCGCGTCCATCGCCGCTACCCTGAGCCGCCTCGATCACTTCCACGTCATCGTGCTGCGCTCGACGGTGCTGCCCGGCACGGTCGAGACCTGCTTCATCCCGCTGCTCGAGGAGCAGTCCGGACGGCGTGCCGGCCGCGACTTCGGCGTTGCCTACAACCCCGAGTTCCTGCGCGAGGGCTCGGCGCTGGACGACTTCGAGGCGCCGCCCTACACGGTGATCGCCGCCACCGACTCGCGCAGCGCCGCGGCGGTCGAGCGCGCCTACGGCGGTGTCGAGGCGCCGGTCGAGCGCGTCGATTTCCCGACCGCCGAGATGCTCAAGTACGTCAACAACACCTTTCACGCGCTCAAGGTGACCTTCGCCAACGAGATCGGGCGGGTCTGCAAGCAGTCGGGGATCGACAGCCACCGCGTCATGGAGCTCTTCTGTCGCGACACCAAGCTCAACATCTCGCCGACGTATCTGAAGCCGGGCTTCGCCTTCGGCGGCTCCTGCCTGCCCAAGGATCTGCGGGCGCTCTCCGCCTTCGCACGTCAGTCGCACGTCGAGGTGCCGCTGCTCGATTCGATCCTCGAGTCGAACCGCGAGCAGGTCGACTCGGCGCTCCGCATCATCGCGCGCACCCGCAAGCGGCGGATCGGCGTCCTGGGCCTGACCTTCAAGGCGGGTACCGACGACATCCGCGAGAGCCCGATCGTCAAGGTCGTCGAGGCGCTGGTCGGGCGCGGACTCGAGCTCCACGTGCACGATGCCAACATCGATGTCGCGCGCATGGTCGGTACGAATCGCGAGTTTCTGGAGCACGAGATCCCCTACCTGGAGTCGATCCTGCGCCCCACCGTCGACGCGGTGCTCGAGAACGCCGACGTCGTGGTGATCGCCACCAACGACCCGGCCTACCGTGACGTGCCCGGTCGCCTGCGCCCGGAGCAGGTGCTCGTCGACCTGGTGCGGATCGTGCCGAACGGCCGGCCGACCGGCGAGCGCTACCTCGGCATCTGCTGGTGAGGGTGGCGGGCGACGCGGGTGCGACCGTTGCCGAGGGTGGCCGCCGGTCATGAAGATCCTCTACCTGTCGCTGACCCCGAGCCTGCGCCTCGACGCAACCTTCGGCCCGGGCACGCACATGCGCGAGGTCTGCCGGGCGCTGGCCGCGCAGGGGCACGAGCTCGTGGTCTCGGTCGCCGCCGGCGGTGCACCGTCGCCGCCGGCGCTCGTGGCGCGCGAGCTCGGCGGCGCGCCGGCGGCTGCCGGCCAGCCGCCAGGCGCCCGGCGACCGGCACCGGCGACGGGTGCGGACCGGCTCAAGCGCTGCCTGCCACCGCCGCTCCGCCATCTGCTCCGCGACCTGCGCGAGCTCTGGCTCGACCGCGGCGCCGCCGCGCGGCTGGCGCGGCTGGTCGACGCCGAGCGGATCGACGCGGTCTACGAGCGCTGCGGCATGCTGCACCTGGCCGGTCTGCAGGTGGCGGCGGCGCGCCACTTGCCGCATCTGCTCGAGTTCAACACGCCGCTCGAGGAGCGTCGCGAGCATCACGGCTTCCCGCTCTACCGTGTCGGCCGGGCGCGCCTGCGGCGCCAGCTCGAGCTCGCCGACCAGGTGGTCTGCGTGTCGTCGGTGCTCCGGGACTACCTGGTGGAGCGCGGCGCCGCACCGGAGCGGCTGCACGTCGAGCCGAACGCCGTCGACCCGACGCGCTTCGCGCTCGACCCCGGGGTGCGCCCCGCCGTGCGCCGCCGTCTCGGCATCGGCGACGAGGAGGTGGCGCTCGGCTTCGTCGGCCGCTTCGGCTTCTGGCACGGCATGGTGCCGCTGGTCGAGTCGCTGATCGAGGTGGCGCGACGGGCGCCGCGGGCGCGCGTCGTGCTCATCGGTGACGGGCAGCTGATGCCGGCGGTGCGGCGCACGCTGGCCGGTTGCGACGTGGTGGACCGTTTCCGGCTGACCGGCAACCTGGCCTGGGCCGACGTGCCATCACACCTCGCCGCCCTCGACATCGGCATCATGGCGAGCTCCAACTGGTACGGCTCGCCGCTCAAGCTCTTCGAGTACGCCGCTGCCGGGCTGTGCGTGGTGGCGCCGCGGGTGGCGCCGGTGGCCGAGATCATGGAGCACGGGACGGATGGGCTGCTGGTGCCGCCGGGGGAGCGTCAGGCGCTGACCGCAGCGCTGCTCGAGCTGGTGGGCGACGCACCCCGCCGCCGCCGGCTGGCCGCCCACTTCCGGGCGCGGGTCGAGGCGCGGCACGTCTGGTCGGGCGTTGCCGCACGCAGTACGCAGCTCCTGGCGCGTTCGCCGCGCGCCACCGCGGCGGCAGCCGGGTCACCGGGAGGGCGTGCATGAGGTTCCGTCCCGCCTGGCCGGCGCCGGCCACCTGGGGTTGGATCGGCCTCTTCGTCGTCGCCGCCGTGGCGCGTCTGCCGGGGCTCGGGCAGGAGCCGTTCTGGACCGACGAGGTGCAGACGCTCAGGCTGTCCGGCATCCGCTACGGGCCCGAGGTACCGCCCTGGAGCGTCGCCGACCTCGCCCAGGTGACGCAGGGGCCGCTCTTCATGCTGCTCGTGCACCTGTGGTCGAGGGTCGCCGGGGTCTCCGAGGCGACATTGCGTCTGCTCCCGGCCCTGGCCGGGCTGGCGATCCTGCCGCTGCTGGCGGCGCTCGCCCGCCGCTGGCTGCCGGGGCGCACCTGGATCGGGGTCGTGTGGCTGGCGGCGCTGTCGCCGTTCCACGTCTGGTACTCGCGCGAGCTGCGCGGCTACACGCTGGTCATGCTGGCGTCGGTCGCCGCCGTCTGGCTCGGCGAGGTGGCCTGGTCGGCGGGGGGACGGCGGCGGCTCGCGGCCGCGGTCGGCTGGCTCGGCGCCCTGCTGGTCGGTCTCGGCGCCAGCTTCACGATGGGCTTCATGGTCGTCGTCGAGGCCCTGGCGGCGCTGCCACGCCTGCGACGCGCCGGCTGGCGGCTCAGGCTCGGTGTGGCGCTCGGTCTCCTGGCAGTCGCCGTGCTCGCCTGGCCGTGGCTCGAGGTGGTCGCCAGCCGCTTCGATCTCGGTCGCCTGGTCGGGCGGCCGGCGCTCGAGGAGGGCCCCCTGCGCGGCGGCTCGACCTTCCCGCTGGCGGCGCTGCCCTACACCTTCTATGCCTTCGTGGCCGGCTTCAGCCTCGGTCCATCACTCGATGCGCTGCACGCGGCGGCGCCGGCCGCGGTGATTCGCGACCACCTGGGCACGGTGGCGCTGGTCTCGGTCGCCTTCGGCGGGCTGGCGCTGGCCGGCTGGGTGGCGCTCTGGCGGCGGCAGCGCACCATCGCCTGGCGCCTGGCGCTGTGGATCGTGGTGCCGGTGGCGCTCGCCGCCTGCCTGGCGCAGGCCAACGTCAA
>JASFRE010000194.1:0-7719 GCA_050115055.1 Candidatus Eiseniibacteriota bacterium
CGGGCCCGGCGACCCAGCCGGCGGCGTCGCCATCATCGAAGTCGTCGGCGATCAGCGTGTCCCCTGCCGCGTCCAGTGCCAGGACGTCGTCGAAGTCGGCGCTCACGTCATAGACACGCAGGCCGACACGACCGGCGTCGAAGGTCGTGTCCACCGTCTCCGCCCGCAGCACGCCGTCGAGATGGAGCTCCAGCCGCCCCTCGCCCGCATCCACGGCGCGCATGACGTGCGCCTCTCCCGGTGGAATGGTGTCCGGGGTCGACGCGAGGAGCGTGTAGGAGCCCTCGAACTTGCGGTAGATGCGGAGCGCCGTCGTGCCGGTGCCATAGAGAAACAGGTAGAGGTTCGAGTCGTCCTGGTGGTGGAGCACCAGCCCCAGCGCGCCGGACGGGCCGCCGAGCGGCCGCAGGGTGGCCTCGACGGTGCGCGCCGACCAGCCCGCCTCGCCGGTCACCGTGAAGCTCTCGGAGCTGCCGGCGGTGCCGCGATAGCAGTGATCCTGGGTCGGGCTGGCCGACACCCCGGCGGTCGGGCGCCCGGACGAGACAGCGACGAGGATCAGGATGACGAGCAGGCGACGGCTGGAGAGCATGGAGTGGTTCCGATCGAATGTCGACATGAGCACCCGCGGGAGCGACCGTTCCCTCCCTTCAAAGCCTATCCCAGCTCGGAGCGCGCCGCAACGTGCCGGCCTCGTGGCTGGCGAGAAGGCCCAATCGTGCCCGATCGTGACCGGGCACTTTGCGAGCCGCGGACGGAACTCGCGGCCAGCGCGTGCCGTCCGTGTCGTGCGGTGTGCGTCATGGCTCGTTCCGGGCCAGCCCCTCGCGCCGCCGTTCTCATGTGCGAGATCAATGCCTGCCGAACCAGGACGTGGGCGCCCATCCTGGAGGACACAGCATGCGTTCGACGCCCCGTTTCACGCTCATCCGCACCCTGGCCACGCTCGCCCTGGGCTTCGCCATCACGACGGGAATCACCGGCTCGCCACCCGTCGGCACGGCGGCCGATTCGCCGCCGGGGCAGGGCGAGCAGCGCGTCTCGGCACGACTCGAGCCCCTTGCCACCAACCCCTGGTACTGGTCGTACGGCGGCGAGGCGGTCGTACCGATCGGCTCCAATTTGACCCCGGGGGCCTTCCAGTACCACAGTCACGGTCAGTACTACGACTACGTCGGCGAGGAGCTCGACCCGCTGGCCGAGCACCTCGAGGGACACTGGGGCATCCTGCGTGTGGCGCTGCATCCGGGCGGCGGCCAGAACTACGCGCCGCCGGCCGAAGCACCACCCGGCGGTGGAGACTGGGAGGCACTGGCCGCCTACGAGCGCACCGCCACCGGAGCGTACGACCTCGACCGGTTCAACGAGGAGTACTGGAGCCGGCTCCGCGCGTACCTGATCGCCGCCCGTGAACGGCATCTCTTCGCGTGGGTCGAGCTCTGGGACACCCACGTCTATGCACGGCTCGCGAACGGCTATCCGAGCAGCGGACTCTGGAGCCTGAGCCCGTTCAATCCGGCGAACCACCGCGAGAGCCAGCCCGGCAGCCTGCCGGCCGAGGCCATCGACTTCCTCGAGTCCCTGAGCGACCCGGCCCTGCACTACAAGCAGGCCTTCGTCCGCAAGCTCCTCGAGACCACCGCGGATCTCGGCACGGTGCTCTACATCCACGACAACGAGAACGAGCTCTCGCAGGCGGTGCGCGAGCACTGGGCGCGCTTCATCAACGACTACGACCCCGCTCTGTGCTTCGGCTTCAGCACGCACCGCGACCGGGGCTTCGAGCCCGACGACGACCCGCCGCACGGCAGGCCGGCCGAGGAGACCTGGATCGAGTTCTTCGACACGGGATTCCAGTGGAAGAGCCCGGAGGACTGCAACGACCCGCGCTTCCATGCGGGACGGGTGACGCGGGTCCGGCAGGTTGTTGCCCACCGGCCGGCAACCGCCGCGCAACGGGTCCCGGTCGGGGCAACCCAGATCCTCGCCTATCCGTGGCACAACCTGTTCCTGGGCGCCGCGGCCATCCGCTTTCACCGCGGGGCCGTCGGCCACTACGCCGACTGCTACGACCCCGACGAGACCTGGGGCGAGCTCCTGGACACCATCCGGGTGCTGGCGCGCTTCGTGAGCTCGGTCGCGGTCCACACGACCGCTCCGGACGTGTCGGGTCGCTTCACGCGCGATCACCACGGAGCCCTGGCCCTCGTCGACGTCGCGACGCGCTACATCGTCTACCTTGAGGAGGGTGGGCCGGTCGAGGTCGACCTGCGCGATGCGACCGGTGACATGGACGTGCGGTGGTTCGACCCGCGCAGCGGACGCTTCACGGACGGGGTGACGCGGACCGCCGGCGACTGGGAGCGTTTTACACCGCCGAGCCCGTCGAACCAGGCGTGGATTCTGGTCGTCGAGCAAGACGGCGACCCGGGCACCGGCGACCCCCCCGGCACCGGCTCCAACCACGCCCCCCAGGTGACCATCGATGCCCCGGTGGCGGGCGCCGGGATCAAGGGACCGATCGACATCACGGTCTCGGTGGACGACGATGGTGCGGTCGCCGAGCTCAGGATCTACGTCGACGACGCCCTGCTCGGCGCGGCCATCGTCGAGCCCGCGCCCACCGAGAGCGTGCGCTGGGACCCGGTCGCCGCGAAGATGCCGGCCGGCCGGCACGAAATCCGCGCCGAGGCGATCGACGACCTGGGCGCCACCTCGGCGATCGACGCCTCGAGCCGGATCACGATCGAGGTGCTGGGCGCCACCCGGGCGGCACTGACGCTGTCACAGAACGTCCCCAACCCGTTCAACCCGATGACGACGATCGAGTACGCGATCGAGCGGGCCGGCCATGTCACGGTCCAGATCTTCGACACGCGTGGCTCACTGATCCGGATCCTGGCCGACGGGCTGCATGGCGCCGGCGTGTCGCGTCTCGCGTGGGACGCGACGAACCAGCGCGGAGAGCAGGTGGCGTCCGGCATCTACGTCTGCCGGGTCGCGTCGGACGGGAGTGCGGAGTCGCGCAAGATGATCCTCATGCGATGAGGGCAGGCTCCCCGGGGTCGGTGTCCCGGCCGGTGTCCCGGTCGGTGTCCCGGTCGGTGTCCCGGCCGATGTCCCGGCCGATGTCCCGGCCGGTGTCCCGGCGGTGCGCCAGCCGTCGTGAGCCGTCGAGCCCCCTGGCCAGCACCGGCCGGCTGCCTCCGGCTAGACCAGCACGCCCCTGGCCGCCATGCGTCGCGCGTAGAGGATCAGGGCCAGCGCCACGACGAAGATGATGACGCTGAAGAGAAGCCCCACGCCGCCCACGATGCCGGCGGCGCCGGCGAATCCGTAGTTGTGGACGGTCGTCACCACCATGCAGAGGAAGGAGACGATGAAGACGGGGACGGCGAGCTTGCGGCGCAGCAGGAGGAGGACTGCGCCAAGGACGCCGCCCCAGACGGCGACCGCCCAGAACGCCACCAGCCAGGCCGGAAAGCCGTAGAAGAACTCGAGCTGTTCCGGACTGAACTGCCCCATGTAGGCCTCGTACCTGGTCTCGGTCATGATGTAGTCCATCGCGCCGAGCACGTTCCACACCAGGGCCAGGACGCCCACGATCCACAGGTGACGCGGTGTGGTGGCGCCGCCGGTCTCGCTCATCGACTTCTCCTTCGTTGACCTCCGGCGTCAAGCAGCGCCGGCGGCCGATGGCTCCGGGAGCGCCGCGAACTCTACCACGATGCCGGCAGCGATGGTAACCTCCGGGCCCGCGCGCGACGCGCGGCGCCGGCGCCCGGCGTCAGCTTCCGGGCGCGGACGACGGGGGACGGCGTGAACGCTAGCAGGGTCTCGGACCGCGACTACTTCGTCTTCGACTTCGACAGCACGTTCACCCGGGTGGAGGCGCTCGACGAGCTGGCGATGATCGCGCTGCGGGATGATCCGCACGCTGCCGAGAAGCGGGCCGAGATCGAGTCCCTGACGGCGCGCGCCATGGCCGGGGAGCTGGCCTTCGACGAGGCCCTCGACCGGCGGCTCGCGCTGCTCGGAGGCACGCGCGATCATCTGGACGAGCTGGTCCGCCGGTTGCGCGACAGCGTGTCTCGTTCCATCATCCGGAACCGCCTCTTCTTCAAACGCTACGCCGGCGCCGTCTACGTCATCAGCGGTGGCTTCCGTGAGTTCGTCGAGCCGGTCGTGGCGGACTACGGCATCGACGGCTTGCACGTCTTCGCCAACGACCTCCGCTTCGACCAGCGGGGACACATCCGCGGCTTCGACCGCTCGAACCTCCTGGCCCGGCCCGGCGGCAAGACGGCGCAGTTGCGGGCGCTGCGTCTCCCGGGCATGATTCACGTCATCGGCGACGGGTACACCGACCTCGAGATGCGCGCTGCCGGAATCGCTCACCGGTTCTACGCTTTCATCGAGAACGTCCAGCGCGAGCGTGTGGTTCGTGACGCCGATCACGTCGTGTTCTCGTTCGACGAGTTCCTGCAAGTGACGGAGCGACCGATGATCCAGAAACCGGCAGGGGCACGCGTGCTGCTGCTCGAGAGCATCCACACCGCGGCGGCCGAGATCTTCCGGCGCGAGGGCTTCCAGGTCGAGGCGGTGCCCGGGACCCTGGACGCCACGACCCTCGCCACACGGCTGGAAGACGTGAACATCCTCGGGATCCGATCCCGGACTCGCGTCACCGCGGAGGCGCTGCAGCATGCCGCCGCGCTCGAGGCGATCGGCGTCTTCTGCATCGGGACGAACCAGCTCGATCTGTCCGCCTGCTCCCTGCGAGGCATCGGCGTGTTCAACGCGCCCTACTCGAACACGCGCAGCGTCGCCGAGATGGTGCTCGGAGAGATCATCATGCTCGAGCGACGCGTCTTCGAGCGCAGCACCGAGCTTCACGCGGGGCGCTGGATCAAGACCGCCGCCGGCAGCCGTGAGATCCGTGGCAAGCGGATCGGCATCATCGGCTACGGCAACATCGGCTCCCAGGTCTCGGTGCTCGCCGAGTCGCTCGGCATGGACGTCTACTACTACGACGTCGTCGACAAGCTGGCGCACGGCAATGCCACGCGCTGCCTGACCATGCCCGAGCTGCTGCGCCAGGTGGACGTGGTGACGGTGCACGTCGATGACAACCCCGGCAATGCCGGTCTCATCGGCGAGCGCGAGCTGGCGCTGATGCGAGACGGTGCCGTGCTCCTCAACCTGAGCCGGGGCTACGTCGTCGACGTGCCGGCGCTGGCCGGGGCGCTCCGCGACGGCAAGCTCCAGGGGGCGGCGCTGGATGTCTTCCCGGGGGAGCCGACCGAGCGCCAGGCGGCGTTCGAGTCCGAGCTGCGCGGCATTCCGAACGTGATCCTGACCCCGCACATCGGCGGCAGCACCATGGAGGCGCAGGCGGACATCGGGCACTATGTGCCGAGCAAGGTCCTCGAGTACCTCGCGACCGGCAGCTCGTATGGCAGCGCCAATCTCCCGCTGGTGCGCCTCGACCGCCTGCGTGACGCGCACCGCTGCATTCACATCCACCGCAACGTGCCCGGCGTCCTGGCGGCCATCGACCGCGTGTTCGCCGATCATCAGATCAACATCGCCGGGCAGTACCTGAGCACCAACCGCGACATCGGCTACGTCGTCACCGACGTCAGCTCCGAGATCACCCCCGGGCTGACCGCCCAGATGCGTGGCGTGCCGAACACCATTCGCTTCCGGAGGATCGCGGGCGCGTGAGCCTCCTCTCCTTCATCCCTGGGCCGTCGCGGCTCTACCCGACGGTGCGGGCGCATCTCGACGAGGCGTTCGATCTCGGCATCCCGTCCCTGTCGCACCGCAGCGCCGCCTACCAGGAGATCTACCGCCAGACCGCCGGCGCGCTGGCCGAGCTGCTCGGCGCTCCCGCCTCGTTCCGCGTCTTCTTCGTCGGCTCCGCCAGCGAGGCGATGGAGCGCGTCGTCCAGAACACCGTCGATCGTGCGAGCTTTCACCTCGTCGGCGGGGCCTTCGCCGCCCGGTTCCATGACACCGCCGCGGCGCTCGGCAAGCGCGCGCGGCGGCTGGCGGTCGCTCCCGGCTCCGGATGCGATGTCAACCGCGTGGTCGTCCCGGACGACGCCGAGCTCCTCTGCATCACGCAGAACGAGACCAGCACCGGCGTTCAGATGCCGATGAACGATGTCGGCCGGCTGCGCGCGGCGACGCGTCAGGAGGTGCTGATCGTCCTCGACGTCGTCTCGTCGGTTCCCTTCGTCGACATCGACTTCACGAGTGTCGACGGCGTCCTGTTCTCGGTGCAGAAGGGACTGGGGTTGCCGGCGGGCCTCGGTGTCCTGGTCGTCGGCGAGGCCATGCTCCGCAAGGCGGGGGTGGTCGAGGCCCGCGGGCACTACACCGGGGGCTTCCACTCGTTCGCCGCGCTGCACGCTCGCCAGCAGCGCTGGCAGAACCCGGAGACGCCCAACGTGCTCGCCATCTGGCTCCTTGGCCGGGTCTGCCGGGACATGCTGGCGCGCGGTGTGGTGGAGATGCGGGATGCGACCGAGGCGAGGGCGCGGGCACTCTACGAGTTCTTCTCGACGACCCGCGGCTTCGCGCCCTTCGTCCATGATGAACGGATCCGCTCGCGGACCGTCGTGACGGTCGACTGCGAGCGCCCATCGAGCGAGCTGATCGGCGCCCTCGCGGAGGAGGGGATCGCGGTGGCCCCCGGCTACGGCGAGCGCCGATCGACCCAGATCCGGGTCGCCAACTTCCCGGCGCACACGCAGGACGATGTCGCGCAGCTGACTGGAGCCCTGTCCCGGCACTCCGGGGGCTGAGACGCCCGACGGCGCGAGCCGTCCTGGTCGGCGTTGTCGCCGGCCCGGTCCGGGAGTACCATCATGGCGTCGGCCGGCTCCGGCGCGACCAAGGTCCGGGGGCGATTCCGCCCCGCCGGCGTACGCGCCGGGCCGCTCGTGTCATCCCGAATCCGCAACCTCTCCACGCTGCAGGATGCCGGACTGGCTCCGGCAGCGCCCACCAGGAGGTCCCACATGTTGCGCTTCATCGTGATTGGGGTTCTGACCTTGGTCCTCGCGGCTCCGGCAGCAGGTGCCGCGACGGTCCGCAGCGGCTTGTTCGAGGCGGATGTGAGCAGCGTGCCCACGCCCCAGGGCAGCCCGTCACAGTCGCTGCTGACCAATCTGCTGGGCAATCCCGGCTTCGAGTCCGGCTCGCTGCCCCCCTGGACGACGGACAACTGGTCGGTCACCGGCACCGATCCGCACAGCGGCTCGTTCTGCGCCGAGGACATCGGAAACTTCTTTGTGCGTCAGGACTTCGCCCCGATTGCGGTCGGCCAGATCAACTCCATCAGCCTGTGGTCGAAACAGCCGGAGGGCATTGCCTTCCAGGCGATCGACTTCTACTACAGCGCCGCCGACTTCGACGAATTTCTCGTGGCCCCCGGGGTCGACTGGACGTTCTTGAACATCACCGGCCAGCTGCGCGCCGCGGGCTCGTTGCAGGCCATCCGCATCTGGGGCTACTCGGGAGGCGGTCCGGCCGATGATCTGACCCGCGTCGACGACGTCGTGATCGACGCCAACGTGGCGACGCCGGTCGAGGCGAGCACCTGGGGAGCGATCAAGCGCTCCTTCCGCTAGCCGGCATCCAGGAGTCCAGACACGGAAGCGGGCCCCCGGGGCCAACCACCGCGGGCCCCCCCCGGATTAACACAGCAAC
>JASFRE010000195.1:0-7712 GCA_050115055.1 Candidatus Eiseniibacteriota bacterium
CCGGGACGCGGCCGTCGCCTCGCACCAGCGGACGTCGCCGCGTAGCGGGAAACCGTCGGCGGCCGGCACGGAGAAGGCGGCCTGGTCGACGGTCGCGTTCATCGCGGGCCGGCCAGGTGACCGGTCTCGGAGCCAGCGCTCGCGATGCTCGGCAGTCCGAGCCCGGCGAGCAGTTCCGGCAGCTGTCTGGCGACCTGGCCGTTGGTGACGACGCGCGCCGCGCCGGCCTTGCGCGCCGCCGTCATGCGGTCGGCCGCCAGGTGGCCGGCGAAGGCGAGAACTGCCGGTGCGACCGGCGTGCGGCGGCTGCGACGGATGAGCTCGATCGCGTCGGCGCCCTTCAGGTTGAGATCGACGATGACGACCGCGGGCGGCGTGCCGCGCGCCGCCGGATCCGCGCCGCCGGCCAGCGCCGCCTCGAGCGCCGGCAGATCGCGAGCGCTCGCGCAGCGGTAGCCGAGACGGGCGAGCGCATCGCGCAGGCTGGCCGAGAAGAAGACGTCGTCGATAGCGAGGAGCGCCCCGGGCGACGGCCGGTCGCCGGATCCGCTGCCCTCCGCCGTGTCACCGCCTGCCGGATCGCCAGCATCCGTGGCGCCGCCGACCGTGTCGCCAGCATCCGCCGCGGCGCCGACCGCCGCGCCGTCGACCGTAGCGCCGTCGAGACGGATCTCGATCGAGCCGTCGACGACGCGCAGCGGGTAGGCGGTGACGCGCGGCGCGTCGCCGTCAGGTGCGCAGCCGTCCTGCACGCGGAATGCCCAGGCATGCCACGGGCAGCGGATGACGCCACGGCGATCCGGACGCGCCTGGGCCAGCGGACCGCCCTGATGAGGGCAGCACCCGTCGATCACGTGATAGGCACCGTCGTGCTGGAAGACGGCGAGGACGCGGTCACCGACCGTGACCTCGCGACCGGTACCGGGCGTGATCGCCGCGGCGTCGATCACGCGGGTCCAGGTTGCCATGCTCGTTCCTCCGGGGAGTCCGCACGCGGCGGCAGGAGACCGCGACGGGAGCCGAGCGGGGGCGAGGGCTGGGCGAGAGCGAAGGCGAGCGCCCAGGCGCGTTCGACGCCTCGAGCGCCGGACGCCGGCCGCGGGCAGTGTAGCACGGACGGCGGGGAGCAGCTGACCGGATGGGGGCGCCCATCACCGGCGTGCGGGCGCCATCGTGTCCGGTCGTGTCCTAGGCGACCCGGGACCGCTTCGCCTTGAAGGCGCGCAGTGCCGCCTCGGTATTGTCGTGAATGTCGAAGACGGCGGTGAAGCCGTTGGTCTTGAGCGCCCGGTAGACCCGCCGGCGCACGCCCGCCATCTTGATCGAGCCGCCGAGACGCTCCGCCTCGGTCTGCTGCAGCAGCAGTGACCCCATGGCGCCGCCGCTCAGCGACTCGAGCGCCTGCATGTCGAGCACCACGTCGATATGCCCGGCGCGCAGCTCGCGGGAGATCGCCTCGGCAATGGGCTCGACCGTGGCGAAGTCGACCCGACCGCGCATGGCGATGATCCGCGGCGCGACCGCCGCGGACCGCGCGTCGTCCTGCTGCATGCCGTCCTCCCGTGCCTGGGATCGGAGTGCCCGCGGCGATCGCGGCAAGCCCGCTCGTCACAGGCGGATGGACCGTGCGGGTCATCGGCAGTACGGTTCAGGATCTTGAGACGATCCACCCCCCGGACGCATCGTAGTAGTTGAGGGTGTGCGGCTTCGCACAGGCCCCCGTGCCGAGCCTCCCGGCGGAGAGTGCCGTGTCCCGGAGCGAGACAGTTCATCCCCGAGCCTCCGCACCCGACCCGGCCCCGGCGGTCGGTGCGGTTCCCCCTGACGGCGCCCTGCTGATCGATCGGGGCGCGCATGGGCGGCTGCGAGTCGAGGGCGCCGACGCGGTCGGCTTCATGCAGCGCATGACCTCGCAGGACGTCCAGGGACTCGTCCCGGGGCAGGGCATCGCCGACCTCCTGCTCAGCAGCAAGGGCCGCATGCTGGCCGCCTTCGACGCCCTCGCCCTGGACGGCGGCCTGCTGCTGGTGCTCGCCGACGATCGCACCGCCGAGCTGGTCGCCGTGCTCGAGCGCTTTCGCTTCTCGGAGGACGTGCGTCTCGTCGACGTCACGGGAGAGCTGGCGGAGCTCATCGTCACCGGGCCAGGTGCCGCCCGGACGCTCGAGCTGGCGGACGGCGCGCTGCCGCGAGCGGCCGGCTCCTCCCTGCCGGACGATGGCCGGCGCGACACGATCGAGCACACGCTGGCCGGCATCGCGGTGCGGGTTGGGCTGACATCGCCGCTGGCCGGCACGACCTACCGGCTGCTGGTCCCGGCCGGCGTCGCCGGTGCGGTGCGCGAGCATCTCCTCGCACGGCGTGGCGTCGGCGAGGCGAACGCGGAACAGGCAGAGGTGATGCGCGTCGAGGCCGGCGTTCCGGCCCCGGGTCGCGAGATCACCGAGCGCTTCAACCCCCTCGAAGCCGGGCTCGTCCATGCCGTCAGCTTCACGAAGGGCTGCTTCACCGGGCAGGAGGTCGTCGCGCGGCTCCGCAACTTCCGCAAGGTGCAGCGCCGGCTAAGGCAGGTCGCGCTCGCCGGGACCGGCGTGCCGCCCACCGGCACGCCGATCGAGATCGGCGACCAGGTGGTGGGCGAGGTCACCTCGTCGGTGCGCTCGCCGCGCCACGGCGGCGCGCTCGCCCTCGGCTACGTCAGCCGAGATCACCTGGCGCCCGGCACCGGAGTGACGGTCGCCGGCGCCCCGGGGGAGCTGCAGGTTCCGCCGGCAGCGACGTTCGAGGACGCCTAGATGGACCGCACCCCGCGCCTCGCCCTGCTCCCCCTGATCCCCCTCCTCATCGCCGCGTGGGGCCACGGCGCGGCAGCCGCGCGGTTCTCGCACGCGACCTACGACTCGCTGCTGGCGCGCATCGTCACCACCGCCGGGCTCGTCGACTATCCGCGGCTCCTCGAGGCGTCATCGCAGCTCGACCGCTACATGGCGGCGCTGGCGGAGCGCAGCCCGATCAGCGACCCGGACGATTTCGCCGACCGGGACGAGGTCCTCGCCTACTGGCTGAACGCCTACAACGCCTGCGTGCTGCGCGGCATCGCCGACCACTACCCGATCGACTCGGTCGGCGACATCGAGGGCGGGCTGCTCGGACGGGTGCTCCGCCTCGCCGACGACACGGTGGCGTTCTTCCTGGTGCTGCGGTTCGAGCTCGGCGGCGAGCGCATGAACCTGTTCTATCTCGAGCACGGCATCGTGCGCAGCTTCGGCGAGCCACGCATCCACTTCGCGCTGAACTGCGGCGCGCGCGGCTGCCCGCCGCTGCGCGGCGAGGCCTACACCGGCGACCGGCTCGAGGCGCAGCTGGCCGACCAGACCCGGCGCTTCTTCGAGCGCCCCCGCGGTCTGCGCATCGAGGACGGGCAGATCGTCGTCTCGCCGATCCTCTCCTGGTTCCGTCCGGACTTCGAGACCTGGATGGAGCGTGAGCATCCGGAGCGACCGGCGACGGTGCGCGCCTACCTCGAGCTGGTCAGCGGCCAGCGATTGCCGCCGGCGGCAACGCTCCGCTTCGGGAACTATGACTGGCGGTTGAACGATGCCTCACGCGCGCCGGCGGCGGGCGCCCGGTGACGCCCGCCGCCGCTGCGGCGCGATCATCGCGATCGGCCGTGTGATCGGTGAGAGGCCCGTCAGCCGTGGCAGCCGCCGGGCGTGCCGCCGCCCTGCTGCGGATCGCCGGTCCCGCCGCCGCCACCCTGCGGATGGCCACCGCCCTGCTCATCGCCGTGGTGCGGCCCGCCCGACTGCTCGTGTTCGCCAGGCCCGGGCCCCCAGACGTCGCCACGCAGCACCGGCACCAGCTCGAACGTACCGCTACCGGGCGGCACCTCGCGCACCGAGCGCTCGAGATCGATGGTGATGACGATCTGGGTCACGCTCCCCGCCTCGACGGTGAACGGGACCTGGATCTTCAGGAAGCCGTCACTCGCACCCGGCAACGCCACCGGCACGGTGGCTCCCGTCGAGTCCACGGTACCCCAGGCATCGGCGAGGTGGATGGCCAGGTGGGTGTAGTCGCCGGCCGGCACCTCGAGCCCGGCCAGCAGGTCGGTGAGCGTCGTCCCCAGGTCGGCCGCGTCGACGGTGACGGCGTCGAACGTGAACTCGAGATAGCGGCAGCTGTCGCTCGACGCGCGGCGCCAGTGCTCGCCGCTCGAGTCGCAGTCGGCGGTCGCGTAGATGCGGATGGCGTCGAACTCGAAGACGAGCTCGGCGAGCGCGGGCGCGTCGCTCCACCAGCAACCCGGTCCGGCCGCGCTCTCCGACTCCGGAGCCGGCTCCGAGGCGATCGGCTGCTCGGCCACTCCGTCTCCGGAGAGGGCTCCCGCGGTCATGCTGACCGCAAGCAGGCCGACGCTGGTCCCGTCGCCGTCGAGCGCCAGGGGCGCGGTCGGGTCGCTGCTCTCGCCGCATCCGGTGAAGAACGCGACGAGCACAACGAGGGCCACGCATGGCACGAGAGTCCCCCGGGTGGTCGCGGCGTGACGCTGCGTGTTCATCGACGTAGTCTCCCTTCGAAGTCGGGCGGTCTCCGGCATGTGTTGCCCGAGAGGCCGGTCGTGCCGGCCCCGTCGCCCGGAGCGGCGAGCCGGCGCGCCGTCCCGGTTGGGTTGCATCGCCCCCTTGGACGACGCCTCCCCGCCCGCGTTACAGTCGGGTTCTCGGAGCCGCTGCGGATCGCCCGAGGCGCGTTGCGCCGGCGGGCCCGGGTGCGACGCGCGGTCGCACGGCGCGGCACCGGATTCGCGTGTAACCGCCCGCTCCCGCTCCCGTCCAATCCGTGGGACGCTGGCGCGGGGCGGCGACGGGAGCACGGACACACGACGCGGCCGATCCGACGGCGACCGGAGCAGACCCCGCGGGCGGGACGGGCAGCACATCGATGACGAGCGTTCCCGACAGGTCGGCGTGCGAGCCGCTTGGCGAGGCCAGCGAGCAGGAGCTCGTCGAGGCGGCCAGCGCCGGCGACCTGCGTGCCTTCGAGACCCTCGTCCGCCGCTACCAGGAGCGCATCCACGCGGTGGTCGCCCGCATGGTCGATGACCGCGAGGTCGCCGAGGAGCTGACGCAGGACGTGTTCATCCGGGCGTATCGCAGTCTCCATGGCTTTCGCCACGAGGCGCGCTTCTCGACCTGGCTGCACCGCATCGCGGCGAACGCATGTCTCGACTACCACGGGAGTCGCGCGCGCCGGGAGGCACGCGAGGCGCGCAGCCTCGACGCGGCGGACGGCGAGATGGGCGGGCTGGCCTCACGCGATCCGCGCCCTGACGAGGTCCTCGAAGGGGCCGAGCTCGAGACGCACTTCATGCGCTGCCTCGAGTCCCTCGACCCGATCTACCGGCAGGCCTTCGTGCTCCGGCACCAGGAGGATACGAGCTACGAGGAGATCGCGGCGATCCTCGACATCTCGATCTCCAACGCCAAGGTGCGCGTGCACCGGGCGCGCGAGACGATTCTCTCGACCATGCGGGCGCTCGGGCATGAGGTCTGATGGGTCCCGTCGAGGGGACCGGACAGCGGCGCCGGGTGCGGCGCCAGCGGAGTGACGTGATCCGATGAACGACCAGAGCGACAGGCAGACCAAGGCCCCGATGCACGGTGACCGGAAGGCACTGGCGCCCGGCGACGCCCGGCAATCGCCGGTGCCGGCGCCGGTCGTCGATGCGGCCGTGCACGCGGCGCTCGATGATGCGTCACACCCGGCCGCGGCCGGTCCCCGCGCGTCACGCCAGCTGGCAGCGCTCGGGGCCATGCAGACCTGGCTGCGCGCCACGCGACCCGCGGCGCCGCCGGACCTGGCCACCGCGGTGAGCCGACGGCTGGCCGCGGAGACCACCCGGTCCGCGCCGCTGTCGGCCGACGCCCGCGGCGCGGCACCGGCGCCGGCCGCGGGCGATGCCCGGCCGGCAGCCGGCATCCGCGACGGCCGGGCGACTGCCGGCTGGCCGACCTGGCTGGCCTGGCTGTCGACGGTCCTCGACTGGCAGCCGGCGCGTGCGCCGGCGCTGACCCTGGCCGCCGTCCTCGTCCTGGTCCTCGCCGTGCACGTCGGTCAGCTCGGCCGGGACGGCCCGGGCGCGCCCGCCGCACCCCGGGCAACGGTCGCGGGGACCGCGGTCGACGGGACGCTCGTCGCCCATCGCTTCGTGCTCGATGCTCCGGATGCCGAGCAGGTCTGCCTCGTCGGCAACTTCAACGGCTGGAGCGTCTGCGACACGCCGCTCGAGCGCACCGCGGATGGTAGCTGGTCGACCACGGTGCGGCTCCCCGAGGGGCGCTACGAGTACATGTTCGTCGTCGACAGCGAGTGGCGCAGCGACCCGCGCGCGGCGCTGGTGATCGACGACGGCTTCGGCAACGAGAACGCGGTGCTCCTCCTCTAGGTGCTCTCCGTCTTCACCTGGATCCGATCTTCACTCGCGGGGCACGGATGACAGCGCGGCGACCGCCGACCGGACGACACCAGGTACCGCGAAGGCGCGAACGGCCTACGCGACGGCCGGGATCTCGCGCCGTCCTGGTGCTGCTCGTCGCCGGTGCGCTGGGCGCCGCGCCCGGCGGCGCCGGTCGCGACGCCGGGCAGGCGCGCGCCGACCCCAGCGGGCCAAGCACGCTCTGGACCGCATCCCTCGCCATCGGCCACGACAGCGACCTCCTCGCCGACCCTGACGGACGGGGCGTGCTCGAGCCGGTCGGCACGAGCTTTCGCACCGCGGCGACGCGCTTGCGCGCCACCTGGTTCGGCAGCGGGCCCCGGGAGGAACGTCTCACGCTGACCGGCCAGGCAGCGCTCGGTGATCATGGCGCCGGCTTGCCGGGGCTCGATAGCGACCTCGGACTGGTCGGCGGCTACTCGCGCTGGCTGCGCGACGCCGCGCTGCTCGACGTCGGACTGGAGCTCGATCGCTTCCGGCGCGAGACGCTGCCGCTCTTCGATCTCGATCGGCTGCGTGCGGAGCTCGGTCTGACCTACGTGACCGGCACTCGCTGGTGGATGGGGCCGGTGGTGAGCACCACCTGGACAGGCTATCCGGGACGCGCGCTGGAGGATGGCGACACGCAGCGCGACCGGCGGCTCGATCTCGGGGTCAGGCTGAACCGGACGGACCGGGGTGTCAGCCAACTGGCGCTCGAGGCGCTGCACCGTCGCAACCGTTCGAGCGATCGCCTGGTCGAGTACGATGGCTGGCTCGGGCTGGCGGAGCTCCGGCTCACGCCGGCCGAGCGTCTGACGGTGCGCGGGACGCTCGCTGTCGATCGTCGCGCCTACCGTGACTACCCGGTGCTGGCGGCGGACGGCACGACGGTTCTCGGCCAGCGGCGTGATCGGACCTGGCGCGCGGCGCTCGCCCTCGAGCTCGCCACCGGCTCGTGGGTGACGCCGTTCGCGGGCGGCATTTACGTCCATCAGACCTCCACGATCGACGCCTTCGCCTTCGACGAGCTGCGTCTCGAGGTCGGGATCGAGCTGCGCCTGCTCCCCCGACGGTCGCTCACCTCGGGGCCGGCCGCACGCCCGGCCGCCGGGCGGCGTCCTGCCGCCGGCGAGACGCTGACCGCCCTCCTCGACGCCGCCCTGGCACGCGCCGGGGCAACCGCCGGCGATGCGGCGCCGACCGACATCCGGCGGCCGCTGGCGACCGTGCT
>JASFRE010000196.1:0-7703 GCA_050115055.1 Candidatus Eiseniibacteriota bacterium
GGTCCGCGCGGACGAGGACCGGCGCATCGGCTGCGTCGTCGTCTGGGCCGGCGTCGGGACCTTCGAGCGCTTCTCGTCCGACGAGGTGCGCCGCTGGCGCGAGCGTGGTGAGCACGAGATCGTCCATGGGCGCACGGGGCAGGTGTTCCGCCTGCGCACCGACTTCCTCGACGATCTCGCCCGACACCGCACGCGATACGATCTCCAGCGGATCGTGCGCCGGTTCCGGGTGCCGCTCCTTGCCGTGCACGGCACCGATGACGAGACGGTGCCGATCGGCGAGATCGAGGAGCTGCTGGCGTGGGCGCCGCCGCCCACGACGCGCTTCGAGGCGGTCCGTGGGACCGGGCACACCTTCGGTGCGGTGCACCCCTTCGCCGGCGTGACCCCGGCGCTCGAGCGGGCGCTGACCGTCACGCGCACGTTCCTGGCCGAGCACTTGCCCGCCTGAGCCGCGTCACCGTCTCCCGGGCCGCGGTGCCCCGGGCCCTGTGCCCCTCGCCGGCCGACCGCGGGTGCCCGGGGTTGCCAACGCCGGCCCGCCTCCTGTACCCTCCGGCGCTCGGCCACCGTCCTCCCGGGCCCCGAGCCCCGCCGGCTCCCCGCCGTCCCGATCCCGAGGCATCCAGCCCATGCGACGCTACGAACCGATCGATCTCCGCGATCTCCTGCCGCTCGTGGAGCGACCGCAGCGTTACGCCGGTGCCGAGCGCCGGACACGCGTCGGCGCTCTCACCTCCGACGATGTGGCCTGGGCTCTCTGCTTCCCGGAGACCTACGAGATCGGCATGTCGCACCTCGGTCTCAAGGTGCTCTACCACATCCTGAACGAGCAGCCGGGAATCGTTGCCGATCGCGCCTTCGCCCCGTGGCCGGACATGGAGGCGGTGCTCCGGCAGCGCGACCGACCGCTGCCCGCGCTCGAGAGCCGCGCACCGCTCGGTGTCTTCGACATCCTCGGGTTTTCGCTGCAGTACGAGCTGACCTACGTCAACGTGCTGACGATGCTCGACCTGGCCGGGATCCCGCTCCAGGCCGTGCATCGCGACGCCACCCATCCGCTGGTGATCGGCGGCGGACCGAACATGGCGAACCCGGAGCCGCTGGCCGAGTTCTTCGACGCCTTCGTGATCGGGGACGGTGAGGAGGTCGTGCTCGAGATCAGCGAGGTGGTGCGCGAGCGGCGCGCCGCGGGCGACCGCACCGAGCTGCTCGCCGCCCTGGCACGGATCCCGGGCATCTACGTGCCGCAGTTCTACGCGGTCGAGTACGCCGCCGACGACCGGATCACCGGCTTTCACACGCTGCGCGACGACATCCCCGAGCGCGTCGAGCGCATCTGGGTCGAGGACCTCGCCGCGGCGCCCTATCCGACCGATCCGGTCGTACCGTTGGCGGAGGTGATCCAGGATCGCTACGCGGTCGAGGTGGTGCGGGGCTGCACCCAGGGCTGCCGTTTCTGCCAGGCCGGCTACTGGTACCGGCCGGTGCGCGAACGGCCGGCCGACCAGGTGGTCGAGCTGTCACGGCGCGGCGTCGCGAGCGGCGGCTTTGACGAGGTCAGCCTGTGCTCGCTGTCGACCGCCGACCACAGCCAGGTGGTCGAGATGACGCGCGGCGTCGCCGACACGATGCGCGACGCGCGGGTGTCGATCTCCCTGCCGTCGCTCAGGGCCGACAGCTTCTCGGTCGGCATCGCCGAGGCGGCCGGTGAGGTCAAGAAGAACGGCTTCACCTTCGCGCCGGAGAGCGGCTCCGAGCGCCTGCGCCGTGTCATCAACAAGAACATCACCGACGCCGCCATGCTCGAGGCGATCGAGACCGCCTACCGGAGCGGCTGGAGCCTGGTCAAGCTCTACTTCATGATCGGGCTGCCGACCGAGACCGAGGACGACGTGGCCACGATCGCGCGACTTCTCGAGAAGGTGAACGCCATCGGCCGGCGACTCGGCGGCGGCAAGCGCGTCACCGCCTCGGTCGGTGCGCACGTGCCGAAGGCGTTCACGCCCTTCCAGTGGGAGCCGTTCGACGGGCTCGACAACCTCGAGCGCAAGCTGGCGCGGCTGCGCCGCGAGGTCGGTCGCAACCGATTCGTGCGCCTCAAGTGGCACGATCTCGAGCCGTCGCGGCTGGAGGCGGTGCTGTCGCTCGGCGACCGGCGCATGGCGCGGGTCATCGCCGCTGCCTGGCAGCGTGGCGCACGGTTCGACGGCTGGCACGAGCGCTTCGACTGGAGCCGCTGGGAGCTGGCCTTCGACGAGACCGGTGTGCGACCGGAGTGGTATACGAGCGGTCGGCCGGTCGACGCGGTCCTGCCGTGGGACCTGCTCGACGCCGCCGTCACCAAGAAGTTCCTGGCCAACGAGCGCCGCAAGGGACTCGCTGAGCGCCTGACCAGCGACTGCCGCTGGGGCGATTGCCACATGTGCGGCATCCCGGGGGCGCCGTCCGACATCAAGGTCACCGTGCCGCTCGAGCAGGCGCCCGGCGTCGGCGAGACGCTCGGGCTCGACGGCAATCCGGTGCGTCGCGCCGGCCACGCGCGCCGCCGCACGGCGCCGTCGGCCAGTGTCGCGATGGGCACGGCGGCGAGCGCCGCGCCGGGCACGTCGGCGAGCGCCGCGCCGGGCACGTCGGCGAGCGCCGCGCCGGGAGCCGCGAAGCGTCGGGCGCCGGTGTCGCCTCCGGTGCCAGCGCCCGCGGCGACCGCTGCGCCGGCCACGGCGCGCGCGCGGTCGGCGCCGCCCAGACCGCCGGCGGTCACCATGCGCGTTCGGTTCCAGGTCGACGGGGCCTGTCGCTTCCTGCCCCACCACGACCTGATGCGCGCCTTTCAGCGCGCCGCGCGCCTGGCCGGTCTACCGCTCCGCTTCTCGCAGGGGTTCTCACCGCATCCGCGCATGGCCTTCGGCCCGCCGCTGCCGATGGCGATCGGCGGCGAGCGCGAGCTCTTCGACCTGGAGCTCGAGCGCGCCGTGCCCGATCTCGCCGAGCAGCTGAACGCCGGCCTGCCGCCGGGGCTCCGTTGCGTCGCCGCCGTGCCGGTGCCGCGCGCCGCACGCTCGATCGCCGCCGGCGTGCGGGCCGCCGACTACCGCGCCGAGCTGCCGGCCATCGGCTCGAACGGTGCTCGCGAGGCGCTGCGCCGACGCGTCGACGCGTTCCAGGCGGCCGACGCGGTGCCGGTCACCAAGTCGCGACCGGGCAAGCCCGACCGCACGATCGACCTGAAACGCGCCGTTCGCGACCTCGAGTTCGAGCACGGTGACGGGGGCGCGGTCGCCGTGCGCTTTCAGCTCGTCGTGCAGGAGCCGGCGGGGCACGAGACGCGGGCGCAGACGGTGCTCGCCCAGGTGCTCGGGCTCGATGCGCCGGCGATCGCCGCCGCTCGCATCACCCGGCTGGCCATGCGCGATGCGGATGGCCAGACCCTCTGAGGCGCTCTAGAATCCTGGGCGACGCGCCCCGCCGCTCGAGGAGCTGCATGCGATGCCGACCCGCATCCCGATCCTGAGCACGCCGCATCCGGCCGCGCCGGCGCCGGACGCCGCGCCGGCGACGTCGGCCCGGCAGCCGGTCCCCCTTGACCGTCGGGTCTTCATCGAGACCTACGGCTGCCAGATGAACGTCGCCGACACCGAGCTCATGCACGGCCTGCTGCGCGACGCGGGCTTCGGTCGGGCCGGATCGGTCGACGACGCCGACGTCGTCCTGGTCAACACCTGTGCGATTCGCGAGCATGCCGAGCAGCGGGTCTGGAACCGCCTGGAGCAGCTCTCGCACCTGAAGCGTCGCCGTCCGGATCTGGTGCTCGGCGTGACCGGCTGCATGGCAAAGCACGTCGGCGAGCGGCTCACCGCCGCGACCGCGGCGGTCGACGTGCTGGCGGGTCCCGACGCCTACCGGCGGCTGCCGGCACTGATCGCCGCGGTGACCGGCGGCACCCAGCTCGCGCTCGGCATGGATCGTGGCGAGGACTACCTCGGCATCGACCCGCTGCGGGACGGCGGCGTCAGCGGCTGGGTGACGATCATGCGCGGCTGCGATCGCTTCTGCAGCTTCTGCGTCGTGCCCTACGTGCGCGGCCGCGAGCGCAGCGTGCCGGCCGGCGAGGTGCTTCGCCAGGTGCGCGATCTGGCGCGGTCCGGCTACCGCGAGGTGACGCTGCTCGGACAGACGGTCAACGCCTATCGCCATGACGGCGTCACCTTCGCCGACCTGCTGGATCGTGTCTCCCGCGTCGAGCGTCTCGCCCGCATTCGCTTCACCTCGCCACATCCGGCCGATTTCGACGACGCCTGTCTCGAGGTGCTGGCCTCGCGCCCGAACGTCATGCGTCACATCCACCTGCCGGTCCAGTCCGGCGCTGACCGTGTCCTGGCGCGCATGCGGCGCGACTACACGCGCGCGGAGTTCCTGGCACTGGTCGACCGCATGCGGGCCGCGGTGCCGGGCATCACCTTCACGACCGACCTGATCGCCGGCTTCCCCGGCGAGACGCGGCAGGAGTTCGAGGCGACGCTCGATCTCGTGCGGCAGGTCGAGTTCGAGTCGGCCTTCATGTTCCTCTACTCCGAGCGGCAGGGCACGACGGCGGCGCGCGATCATGCCGACGATGTGCCGCACGCGGAGAAGGTGGCGCGCCTCCAGGAGCTGATCGAGCTCCAGGAGGCGATCTCCGCCCGCCGCAACCGGCTGTGGGTGGGACGCACGGTCGAGGTGCTGGTCGAGGGACCCTCGCGACGCGACGCGTCGCGCCTGCATGGCCGCACCGAGCAGGCGAAGAGCGTCATCCTGCCGGCGGGCCGCGCCGCCGCCGGCGACCTGGTGCCGGTCCACATCGCCGCCTCGACCTCGCACACCCTGTTCGCCGCGGGCGTGTCCCCGGCCGCACGCGCTGCCGCCGGCTGAGACGCCGTCGACGCCGTCGCACGACGGCGGGAGGGGGAGGCATGGAGCTCCACGGTCACACGGCGCTCGTCACCGGCGGCGCCCGGCGTGTCGGCCGGGCCATCGCGCTCGAGCTGGCGTCGCGCGGAGCGGATCTCGTCGTGCATCACCGCGACTCGACGACCGCGGCCGCCGAGGTCGCAGCGCGCGTGCGGGACATGGGGCGCCGGGCGGTGATCGTCCGCGCCGACCTGACCGACGTCGCTGCCCTCGACGGCATGATCGCGGAGATCGAGCGCCAGACCGATGGCGTCGACCTGCTGGTCAACTCGGCCGCCGGCTACCTGCGCACACCGGTCGGAGCCATCGATGCCGCCGCCTTCGATGCGCTCTACCAGCTCAACCTGCGCGCCCCGCTGCTCCTCGCCCAGGCCCTGGCGCCCGGCATGCGTGCCCGCGGCGGCGGGCGGATCGTCATGATCACCGATGTCGGTGGCGTGCGTCCGTGGCCCGCCTTCCTGCCCTACGGCGCCACCAAGGCCGGTCTGATCTACCTGACGCGCGGGCTGGCTCGCGCCCTCGCTCCGGAGATCCTGGTCAATGCCGTCTCCCCCGGCACGGTGCTGCCGCCGGATGACTTCGACGATGCACAGCGCGAGGCGGAGCGCCGGCGCACGCTGGTCGGGCGCCTGGGGACGCCGGAGGAGGTCGCCCGGGCCGTCGCGTTCCTGCTCGAGAGCGACTTCACGACCGGCCAGGTGCTGGCGGTGGATGGTGGCAAGAGCTGGCGCTGATCGGTGGCGCCGGACCGCCGCCCTCAGTCGCGCGCCAGGACCACGACCTCGCCGTCCTCGGTGATGGCGAGCGAGTCGAGCGCCGCGTCGTGGTCCAGGTTGGCGGTGGCGACGCAGCGGAAGACGCCCCGCCCCGGCTGGTGGCTGAGCGCGAAGCCATAGACCGGGTCGAGCGGCGACGGCAGGCCGAGCTCCTCGAGCGCTGCGAGGTCCTCGGTGTAATCGCCATGCGTGGCGTGGTGCAGCACCTCGATGCGATGCAACTGGAGGAGGGCGTTCCGGCAGCGGACGCGCTTGGCGTTGGCGCGGGCGCCGCAGAGGAGGCTCCAACCGATCACGCAGACGACGGCGACCAAGGCGAGGATCGCCCCGAGCTCGAGGAAGGTGACCCCCGATTCGCCGCGCTCGGCGGCGCGCCAGCGGAGCTGGGGGAGGAGGGAGCTCATGCCGCCGGGCTCAGGCCGTCAGTCCCGGTACCTGCCCCCGTCGGGGCGTCCGGCGCCGCCGCGCCGTCCGGCGCCGCGTCGCGCGCCGCGCCAGGGTGCCGGTCAATCGCCATGACGTCGGCCGTCACGCCCGCGTCGTCCGACGCCTTGAGGCGCTCGAATTCGCGGCTGGTCCGGAACGGCGCCAGGGCGCTCTCGAGTTCCGAGAAGTCGGCGAGCAGCTGCTCGAGCAGCGCGCGCCGGTCGGCCCCGCCGCGCGCCAGCATGCCGTGCTCGAGCTGCTCGAGCCGGTGCCGGCAGCGCGCGCGCGCCAGGTGCACCTGCTCCATCCGCACATCGAGCGCCCCGACCATGCCGTTCAGCGCGTCGCGCAGCTCCGCCATGTGATCGTTCTTGCGGAAGCGGATGCGGCGTGACAGGTCGCCGGCACCGATCAGCTTCGCCTCCTGGTTGACCCGGGTGAGCGGTCCGAAGACCCGGTGCGACACGAGGATCGAATGGACCCCGCAGCCCAGGATCAGCAATAGCGCGACCGGCCAGATGCGGTTCTGGAACAGGAACAACTCGGCGGCGTCGGCAGCGGTGGCGCGGGCGCCATCCCCGTTCAGCGCCAGCAGCGTCGGCGCCAGCGCCACGGCCGACAAGAGCAGCGTGTAGACCGCGAGGTAGGTGACGATCAACAGGGCGTGAATCATCTGCACGCGCCGGTTCTGCGGGATTGCAGCCGAGCGCCGTCGATTGCGGGTGCTGCTCATGATCAGGTCTCGCGATGTCTCGAAGTGTGTCTTGGTATCGCCGGTTCCCGTCTCGCGGGGAGGCGGGGGCGGTCGACACGGACGCCATCCACGCTCGCGCAGGAAGTTGCGTGGGCTAGCAGTTGACCACGATCCCTCCCGGGTCTTGCCGGGACGGATGCGATCGGCTCTGGTGCAATCGGCGTGCCGGGCGGCCCGGCCCGCTCGAGGGGTCTGCTCGGCCGGCGCCATCGCGTGTTGCCTCGCTCACGGAAGCGTGTCCCCTCCATGGATGGTGCGGTGTCGGTACCGCGCTGGCACAACTGCTGCGTGGAGTCATGGCGTGCCAGCCCGTCGTTCGCTCGAGGGGGATGAACATTGAGCTTGCGGCGACTTCGCCCAGGTGCTCCGGGTGCCGACCGTGCACGGTGCACGCACCGCGTTGCCGAAACCGAGACCAGCAAACATGGGAACAGAGACCACACACGCGCCGCATCACATCGAGACAGTCGTCGATCCGGTTGGTCGCGCCGGGCGGCATCCCTCCGCCGAGGTCGGTTCCGGGTTGCAGGACCCGGTGCTGGCCGCGCTGCGCGAGTTCATGGGGGCGACCGCCGAGCTGGTCGGTGTCGGCATCGAGGTAGACGGTGACGGCGCCGTGTTCTCGCGCCGCCATGCCGTCTGCCAGCATTGCGCGGACGAGTCGCCGGTCCTCTACACGCGCTGTGCCGAGCACGTGCAGCGACAGCTGACGCCGGGCGTCAGCCGCATCTGCGGACGCGGGCATCGCATCGTGTGTCACTCCGACGGGCTCCGTGTCGTGCTCCCCAAGACGATGA
>JASFRE010000197.1:0-7684 GCA_050115055.1 Candidatus Eiseniibacteriota bacterium
GCGATCCCAGATAGGCACGGCAGCCGGCCGGCAGCATCTCGCCGCTCCGGGGGATCAGCTGACCGCGCAGGGT
This sequence comes from Candidatus Eiseniibacteriota bacterium, assembly GCA_050115055.1. GTDB lineage: Bacteria > Eisenbacteria > RBG-16-71-46 > CAVPCR01 > CBDCWB01 > JASFRE01. Next base: position 74 of record JASFRE010000197.1, read on the forward strand.
TCCCGCAGCACCCGCGTCCGGGCGCTCCAGGGAGACCGTGATCGCGTGCGACTCGGTCTCGTACAGCCGGCTCCTCGGGCCCGCGGCCGGAGCGCCGCGCAGGGCCGGCAAGGCGGCCAGGGAGTCGCCGGCGCAGTGCACGGCGAGCTCCTCGAGCCGCTCGCGCAGCCCGGCGACGAGCTGCTCGAAACGCCCCGCCGGGCGCGGCGACGCGGCCGATGTGAGCGGCGCCGGGGCGGTGCGCGGCGCCGGGGCGGTGCGCTGCTCGGTCGCCTCGCCCGCCGCCGTCTCGCCAGGAGACAGCCGGCCGAGGCGAGCGAGCGTGCGCTCGATCAGCGCGTCGGGCAGCGCCGGCAGGCGCGCACGACCGAGCGTGGCGAGCAGGGCGCGGGCCGCATCGTGCAGCGCCTGACAGGCTCCGCAGGTGGTCAGATGATCACGCATCGCAGGCGGCAGTCCCGCCGGCGACTCGATCGCGTCGACCAGTGCCTGCCACTCGACATGCGGAGATCCGTTCGATTCAGTCGTCATCGCCGCCCCTCTGTGTCCGGGCGTGCGCCGACGGATCGTTCCCGGATCCGTCTCACGTCCGTCGCTCCCGTGCGCGAAGGCTGGGCTTGCTCGTTACCAGTAGTCGGGGACGATGCGGTCCCTGATACGCGGCCGAGGGCACGGCGCAGCTCGTCGAGGCAGCGGGCGCGCGTCGGTCCGATGCTGCCAACGGGGATGCCGTGCCGGCGACTGATCTCCTCGTAGGCGACGGGCGGGTCCTCCAGATACAGCGCCCCGAGGATCTCCCGGCACCTGGGTCGCAGGCCATCGATGAGATCCATGATCACCGCGACCTGCTGCATCTCCTCGAGACGGGTGTCGGCGCCGGGGGCGGGATCGATCGGGTCGGCGTCCGGGTCGACACTGCCCTGGGTCGGAGTGCGACGGCGGCGGGCCACGGCGTCGATGGCGTGACGATAGGTGACGCTGTAGATCCAGGTCACCAGCCGATCCGGGTCGTGAAGCGTGCCGAGCGAACGGTGGATGCTGCTGCAGACCTCCTGGAAGAGGTCGTCACGCTCGTCCCGGATGCCGAACCGCCCGATGACGCTGTGAATCAACCGGCCATAGCGAACCAGGAAGTCGCGCCACGCCCTCTCGTCGGACCGCAGCATGCCCTCGATCAGACGCTCGCGATCCTCCGTCATCCTCGTCGTGCCCCCTGGGGTCCCCGGCCGGCGTCCGATCGGCTCGTTGCTCCCCGGTCGCAGGTCCGGTATCATCTTAACCAGATCCTCACGAGATAGAAACTCGCGGCGCGATCCCCCTGCAACAGCAGCCAGGAGAGCTCGATGCATCGCCCCTGTCCGACGTGGGCCGGCCAGCGCCGGCCCGTCGTGATCCCGGCCCTGTGGCTTGCCCTCGCCATGGCGGCCTTCACCACCAGCGGCCCGATCAGACCGGCCACCGCCGACGAGCTCTGGAAGGAACGGGAGATCGTCGTCGTCCTCGAGCCGGGCGCCAGCATCGATGCGGTGAACCTGCGCTGGGGCACGATCACCCTCGACGCCTACCCGGAGGCCGACCTCTACCTCGTCGAGGCGCCGGCAGGTATCTTCGAGCCGGACTTCGCCGACGAGCTCGAGGGCGACCCGGACGTCATGAAGGCCGAGCCCAACTTCCACGAGGAGACACCGGAGGGGATCCGCGAGATGGTGCTGTCGGCCACCGGCGGTACCTACGGGGACTACCTCGACCAGACGGCGGCAGAGCGGATCGGTGTCGAGGAGGCCCACGCCGGGTCCCGTGGTGCGGGCGTCGTCGTCGCCGTGCTCGACACGGGCATCGACCCGGAGCACGAGGTCTTCCAGACCTCGCTGCGCCCGGACGGCTACGACTTCGTCGATGAGGATGCCGAGCCCTGGGAGACCGCCAACGGCATCGACGACGACCAGGACGGGCTCGTCGACGAGGGCTACGGACACGGCACCCTGGTCGCCGGTCTCGTCGCCCTCGTCGCCCCCGAGGCGGAGATCCTGCCGCTCCGGGTCCTCGATGACGAGGGGCGCGGGAACACCTTCAACATCGCCAAGGCGATCCGCTACGCCGACCTGCACGGCGCCCAGGTGATCAACATGAGCCTCGGCAGCCCGTTCGAGTTCGAGGCCGTCAGCCTCCAGTTCGAGCTGATCGAGGAGTCGGAGCCGACCATCGTCTCGGGCGCGGGTAACGAGAACCGCGACTCGCCGGCCTACTACCCGGGTCGTCTGCCACCGGTCTTCATGGTGACGGCACTCGACTCCGCCGACGTCAAGGCCGACTTCGCCGACTACTATCACCAGGTCCTGGTCGCCGCCCCCGGCGCCGGCATCCGCGGCCCCTTCCCCGGCGGCGAGTGGGCAATCGGCTGGGGCTGCTCGTTCGCCGTGCCGTTCGTCGCCGGCGAGGCAGCGCTGGTGCGCAGCGTCGCACCCTCGATCGCACCTCACGAGCTCGCGGCGATCATCACCGGGGCCGTCGAGGAGATCTACGACCTGCCGGGGAACCTGCCTTATGACGGCATGCTCGGCAGCGGTCGCATCCATCTGCCGACGGCGATCCAACTGGCGATCGGCACCTCCGGTCTGGCGAGCCCTGGCATGCCACCCGGAGCCGTGCCGGAGCTCGCGATCCGCGCCTTCCCGAACCCGGCCCCGGCGACGGTCCGCCTCGCGGTGCCGGAGGGCATCGATCATGCCGGCATGCTCCAGGCCGACATCTTCGACGTTACCGGGAGGCTGATCCGGCGCGTCCACGGTCATGGCGACGCCGTGCACTGGAACGGCCGCGACCTGCGCGGCGCCACCGCGCCCGCCGGGCTCTACCTGGTCCGGCTGCACGACACCGGCAGCGCCAGCTGGAGTGGCCGCTTCTTGATGGTCCGCTAGGCCCGGCGTCGCCCCGGCACCGGGAACTCCCAGACTGGCACGTATTTCGCTGCCCGCTGGCAGCGTCTACTAGCTGGTCGGCTGCCGGCTGCCCGGGGATCCCGTGCTGCCAGGGAACGACGCAGTGCCCTGGTCGGTTGAGCCGGAGCTCCCGGCCTGCGTGGCCTCGAGGTCCCGCTGCGGATCTTGAAGGGATGAGCGGCCGCGAGAGATGGCGACAATCGACACGGCCGGGAAGGCGCAACATGCCATCGGTGCGGATCGCAATCTACTCCCACGACACCTTCGGACTCGGGCACCTGACCCGGAGCGCCCGCATCGCCCGCGCCGCCATCGACGCCGTCGGCGATGCCAGCGTGCTGCTCTTCACCGGCTCGCCGGTCGCCCATCGCTTCCACTTCCCCGCCGGCGTCGACTACGTCAAGCTGCCCTCGGTGGTCAAGCGTGGGCCCGATGACTACCCGGCCCGCGAGCTCAAGGTCTCGCAGCGGCGCGTCCGTCAGATGCGACGGCGGATCCTGTCGCAGACGCTCGATGCCTACCGGCCACACCTGCTCATGGTCGACAACGTGCCCCTCGGCATGAAGGGCGAGCTCCTGCCCGTCCTCGAGCGCATGACACGCTGGCGGCGTCCGGCCCGCATCCATCTGAACCTGCGCGACGTCCTCGACGAGCCGCAGGTGATCCGTCGCCAGTGGCGAGAGCAGGGGGTCTACGAGCTGCTCGGCGAGCGCTACGACGCCATCCACGTGTTCGGCAGCTGCGCGGTCTATGACTCCATCGCCGCCTACCTGCTGCCGCGCGACAAGACGCTGTTCCTCGGCCATGTCGGTCCGTCCCGGGAGGAGCTCGCAGATGCCGTGCCGCCTCCGGTCGAGGCCGGCCGTCAGCGCATCCTGGTCACGATCGGCGGCGGTGGTGACGGCGCCGAGATCCTCCACCAGGTCACGCGGCTCCAGCAGCAGCTCGGCCGGCGGAGCCCCTACCGGTTCGAGGTGGTGACGGGACCGCTGATGCCGGCCGCCACGCGCACGGAGCTGCTCGAGACAGTCGACGGCACGCCGCACCTCACCGTCCGCGACTACGTCGAGCGTCTGCCGGCCTGGATGCCGCACTGCGACCTGATCCTGTCGATGGGCGGCTACAACACACTGAGCGAGGTCCTCGCCGGCGCCCGGCGCTCGATCGTCGTGCCCCGCATCCACCCGCGCCGCGAGCAGGAGATCCGGGCGCTCGCCCTGGCGCGATTCGGTCTCGTGCGGGTCATCGATCCGCGGCACCTGTCGCCGCAGGTCCTCGGCGATGCCATCGCGCAGTCGCTGGACCACGGCCCCGAGGTGACGACAGCGAGCGGGCCGCCGCTCTGCGACGCCGATCAGCTCCGAGGTCGCCTCGCCGTCGCCCTCCGGGCCGATGGGTTCGTCGACCACGTCCGCCGGCACCCACCCTCAGGTCCGGCGCCCATGCACTCCCCGCCGGCATCCGGCGATCCAGACCACAGCCCCCGCCAGCGCGCGACGTCGCCCGCGAGCCCGCCGTCAGGCAACGGCCGGGCGGCGCGCGTACTTGAGAGACCCGAGGAGGATCCGAACCGTGTCATGGCACGTAGCAACACGATTGACCCCCGGCCGGCCGCCCGTCTCGAGCGTCGCCCTCGGCATGATGCTCCTGCTCCTGCTGCTGCCCGCCGGCGCCTCGGCGGTGAGTGACTGGCACGTCTTTCACGGCGACGCCCGGCATTCCGGCTTCTCCAACGCGGATGCACCGTTCGACTCGCTGTTCGCCTGGAGCCAGGCCGCCGACGACAGCATCTTCTACTCGTCGCCGGTGCTCGCCGAGGACGGCACCATCTACGTCGGCGATCTGAGCGAGCGCCTGCTGGCACTGTCGCCGGACGGCGCGCGCCTGTGGAGCTTCGAGGGCAGCGGCAACTTCCGCCACTCGACGCCGGCGGTCGCCGACGACGGCACGATCTTGATCGGCGGCAGCGACGGCGTCCTCTACGCGGTCCATCCCGACGGCATGCTGAAGTGGACCTTCACCGTCGGCGCGGCGATCAAGACCTCGCCCAACGTCGCGACCGACGGGACCATCTACTTCGGCGCCAGCGACGGCCGGCTCTACGCCGTCAACGCGGACAGCACCCAGGCCTGGAGCTACCCGACCGGTGGGGAGATCCGCTCCTCCCCGGCGATCGGCCCGGACGGCACCATCTTCTTCGGCTCCACCGACGGCTTCTTCTACGCGCTGTGGCCCGACGGCTCGCTCCGCTGGCGGGCACTGACCGGCGACCAGATCAAGTACTGCTCGCCGGCGGTGAACGAGCTCGGCGTGGTCTACTTCGGGTCCTATGACGGCTTCGTCTACGCGTTCGGCTCGGACCAGCAGTTCCTCTGGGCCTACCAGACCGACAACGTCGTACGCTCGTCCCCGGCCATCGGTCCCGACGGCACGGTCTACATCGGCTCCGACAACCGGCTGCTGGCGATCAATCCGAACGGCGGTCTCGAGTGGAGCCGGAGCACCGGAGGGACGATCTACAGCTCGCCCGTCTACTTCGGGGACGACGATGTCATCGGCATCGGCTCGGATGACGGCGCCTTCTACTGCGTGCATGCCGACGGCTCGCTGGACTGGCGCTTCACGGTCGGTGAGCCGGTGCGCTCGACCTGTGCACCGACACCGGACGGACGCATCGTGGTCGCCGACCTGACCGGGATCATCTGGGCGTTCGGCTCCGACAACCCGATCGGCGTCACCGATCCGGGTGCGGTCCCGGCCGCCGGACTCACCCTCCTGGCGGCACCCAATCCGAGCTCGGGCACGGTGACCTTCCGGCTGCTCGGCGAGCTGCCGACCGGGCGGGCCATCCGCATCTTCGACGTCCACGGCCGCCTGGTCACCGAGCTCGGCGACCTGACCGGCAATCGTGCCCTGTGGCCGGGTGTCGACCGTCGCGGCCACGCGGTCGCCTCCGGCACCTATTACTACCGCGTGACCGGCTCGCGGGACACCGGCCGCGTGGTGCTGATTCGCTGATCGGAACGGGCAGGAGGCCGAACGTGACGGGCCATGCACGCGGGAGACGCCGGCAGGAGACGCTGGGCGCCCTCGCCATCGCCGTGGCGCTGGCGCTGGCGCTCTCCGGCTGCTCACCGGACATCCACGAGGGCGTCGGCCCCAGGGTGCCGGTGCCCGACGTCACCGGCGAGGTCATGCGCGGGGGCAGTGCGGCGGACAATCTCGATGTCGACCTGCGCACCGTCGAGGGCGCCGTCGTCGTCCAGTCGACCGCGACCGATGCGCGGGGAGCCTACGCCTTCTACGAGATCGAGCCCGGCGACTGGGAGATCAAGGCCTCGGGCGACATGGCCGGCGACTTCGACGCGGTGAGCCGCGTCGTCCGCACCGTTGCGGTCGCGGGCATCAAGAACGTCCCGCGCATGAACATCGATGCCATGGGAGCGGCGCTGCTCGAGCCGCACGACAGCGTCACCGTGGCCACACCGAACCCGTTCCAGTGGATGACGTTCCGGTTCGTGCTGCCCGACGCGGAGATCCTCTGGGCGCGGGTTCAGGTCTACGAGGACAGCGGCGTCGCTGTCTGGTCGTCGGACAGGGCCCTCGATTCGGAGGTGCTGTGGAACGGCGTCGGGAACCGGGGCGAGCACGAGGGCCGCATCGTCGCGCCCGGCGACTATCGCTGGCGCGTCAAGTTCCAGTTCCCCGACAGCATGGAGGCGCGCCTCGACATGCGGGCGCTGCGACTCGAATGAGCACCGTCACCGACACCACCGAGGCGTCTCTCACGCCAGCCGAATCCCCGGTGTGCGTCCCGACATCGTCGGCAAACGGGGTCGGTCACGTCGGGTACCTGGCGAAGATGTTCCCTCGCATTTCGGAGACATTCGTGCTTCGGGAAGTGATGGCGCTCAGGCAGCGCGGCATCCCGCTGCGCATCTACTCGCTCATGCCGCCGACGCGCGACGCACGGGCGCACCCGGAGGCGCTAGCACTCGCCGGGGAGGTCGTCGTCCTGCCGACACCGGGGCTCCGCGCGCTCGGTCGCTTCGCCAGCGACCTCGGTGCCTGCCTGCGCGCACGGCCGATGGCGACGATCCGCGAGCTCCTGCGGGTCCTCGTCGTTCCGTCACGGCGCCGCGTGCGCCGGCTGGTGCGTGCGATCCTGCTCGCGCAGCGGCTGCGGCGCGACCGGATCGCCCACCTGCATGCCGCCTGGGCGCACACGCCGGCGAGCGTGGCGCGTGTCGCCTGCCGCCTGGCCGGAGTGCCCTGGAGCATGGGGGCGCACGCCAAGGACATCCACCTGTCTCGCCCCAGCTCGCTCCGCAAGAAGCTCGCGGCGGCCCGCTTCACCACCACCTGCACGCACGCCAATCAGGAGCTGCTGGCGAGGATCGGCAGGCCGGACGGGCCCGGGCTGCCCCCACCGCCCGTCCTCCTCCACTATCACGGCGTCGACACCGCCTATTTCGATCCCGAGGGGCACCCGGTGTCGCCGGCGCCGGACGGCGAACAGGCCGCCGGGGAGCCGCCGGTCGAGGCCGCACCGGCAACGCCGCTCATCGTCTCGGTCGGTCGTCTGGTCCCGAAGAAGGGCTTCGACGTGCTGATCGATGCGGCGGCCCGGCTACGAGCGCGAGGCGTGGCCTTCAGGCTCGAGATCCTCGGC
>JASFRE010000198.1:0-7672 GCA_050115055.1 Candidatus Eiseniibacteriota bacterium
TCCGGGAGGTTGATGTGAAGCGACTGCTGCCTCTCCTTCTGCTGCTCTGCGCGGCGGCCCCCGCGCGCGGTGCGATCGTTCTCTATACCGACGAGAGCCTCTTCCTGACCGATCTCGCAGCCCTGGGAGAGGCGACCGTCTTCGAGGGATTCGAGGCCGACTCGGCCTGGGGGGCGGTGCGCACGACGATCCCCGGTGGCACCCATACGGCGCCCTCGGTGACGCACCAGGGAATGACCTGGACCTCGAACAACGACGTCAGCGAGGTCACGACCGGCCACGGCCCGGCGCTGAGCGGCGACTGGGGATTCTTCTGCCTGCCGCACGGCAACTTCCCGCAGGGCATCGGTGACGGCTGGGTCGTGACCTCGCCGGAGGTGCTACAGGGCATGGGTGGGTGGATCGAGACCAACACGCCGCCGGCCTCGGTCGTCTTCTACGTCGACGGCGTGCTCGTCGACTTCGAGGGCTACCCGATCGGCACATCCCACCGTTTCCTCGGCGTCATCGATGTCGACGGGTTCCACACCGTGGAGGTGCTCGAGACCGAGGGCACGCCCGGGGACCAGAAGTTCATCTTCTCCGACGACTACACCTTCGGCGTCAGTTCGGCCGCCTCGGTGCAAGCCGCAGTCCCGGGGCAGGGCGCCCCACGGATCCAGCTCGCGCCGAACACGCCGAACCCGTTCAACCCCTCGACCCGGATCCACTACCGGCTCGACGAGCGCGCGCAGATCACGCTGACGATCCACGATGTCCAGGGTCGGCGAGTCCGTCTGCTCCTGGCCGGAGAGGCGGAGGCAGGCGAGCACTCGATCCGCTGGAATGGACGGGGTGCGGGTGGAGAGATGCTCCCCTCGGGCGTCTACTTCTGCCGACTGGTGGCCGGCGACCGCAGCGCGACGCGCTCGATGATCCTGGCGCGCTGATCCGGTCCGGCTTGGCGATCATCGCTGCACGATCTCGTAGCCACGCTCCTCGAGCAGGGCGAGGACGCCCTTCGGTCCCACCAGGTGCCCGGCCCCGACCACGACGAGGAGATCGTCGCCGCCGGCCGCGAGCTCGACCAGCTGCGGCACCCAGCGCTCGTTGCGGTCGGTGAGGAAGATCTCGAGCATCTCCGGGAAGGCCTCGAAGCTGTCGAGCAGCATGCCGTCGAGCTTCTCGAGGTCGCCGCGCCTCCAGGCGTCGAGAAGATCATCCACCATGGTGTCGAGCTGCTCGAGCTCGACCAGCGTGCGGAGGAGCATGAGCTCGCTCTGCCTGGCGTCCAGATCGGCGAAGAGCCCGAGCTGGAAGGCCGGCGATTCCAGACCGACGATGGTCTTGCCATCCTCCTTCGCGCGCTCGTGGACGTGCATGTCGATGCCGTTGGCCGGATCGAAGCCGAGCTTCATGAGCTCGACACCGGTCAGGCTGACCGCGCAGAGCCAGGGCTTCATGCGCGAGAACATCGTCATCGAGAGCCCCATGGACTCGACCTGCGACCGGAGCCGCGCGTAGGTCGTATCGTCCAGCGCCGACTCGAGCGACGTGTCGCCCTCGTAGGTGCCCGCCCCGAGCATCGCCATCTGGAACGCGGGCGAGGTGAGGCTGTCGAGATCGGCCTCGAAGACGACGGTCTCGCTCAGGGCGTAGGCCGAGTCGATCGCCGCCGGCAGCGGGTAGACGTCCGGCGGCGTGACATGGAGCGAGCCGAGGATGAAGATCGACGAGCCGGGCCGGTCGGCCCGCGTCGCTTCCCAGAGGCAGCCGCGGGTCTCGACCTCGCCCGCGGTCTGCTGTGCCACGACCGGTGACGCCGCCAGGACGGCGATGCCCACGAGCACGAGCCGGGTGGCGAGCACGCTCGCGGCCGGGGCGCCCGGCCGGGAGGGATGCGGCGAGCGGCGGGACGGATGATCGATCGAGCGTCTCATCGACTTCCTCTCGGTGCGGGGGACGGCACGACGCGAGATCCCCATCACGCGTCGGTCCGACATGGTAACCGAGGCCGCCGGTGTGTCAACGTGCCGTGAGTGGCGCGCGGGCACGAGAAGGCCGGGAGTCCAGGCAGGCTCCCGGCCGCTCGTTCCGTGACGACGGAGGTGGACTCCGTCCGGTTGCGGGCTGTGCTGTGGGTCTCTGGTGCGATCTCCCTCGGTTGCGGGTGCGTGCTGTCGTTCCCAGGTGTGGTTCTCGCTGCTGTTCCTGCTGCTGTTCCTGCTGCTGCTCGTGCTGTTGTCCCTGCTGCCACTCGTGCTGTGGTTCTCGGTGTCCCTCTGCTGAGCCAGGCGCTCCCGGGCACGAAGCGGGCGCCCGTGCCCGGTCGCGCGGGTGTGGTGGTCCCCGTTACTTGAGGATCACCAGCTTCTTGGCCGACGTGTAGCCCGGGGCCTCCAGCTGGTAGAAGAAGACCCCCGAGCCGACGCGCTGGCCGGCGTCGTTCAGGCCATCCCAGATCACCTCCGTCGCCGCACTCGTCGCCTCCAGCTCGCCGTCGACGAGCGTCCGCACCAGGCGGCCGCCGACGTCGAAGATCTTGAGGGTGACGTCTCCCTTGTGGGCGAGCGTGAAGCTGATCGTGGCGCTCGGATTGGCCGGGTTGGGCCGCGCCCCGATCAGCTGCGTGCGGAGCGCGGGGCTGCCGGGCGGGTCATCCACGCCGATCGGCGCGCCGATCGCGTGGCCGCCCCAGCCGAACATGTCGGCGATGAATTGCGCGGGCGAGGCGGCGATCGTCTGGTTCGGGTCGGACGTGCCCTTCGAGAGCGACCACTCGTTGTACTGACACTCGTCGACGCAGTTGAGGGGATGGAGGCGAATGAAGCTGAAGCTCATCGCCACGGTGCGCTCGCAGTCGCCGGAGCCGGCCGTCTGGCGGACGACCGCCGCCCAGGATGGCATGTTCTGGTCATCGGCGCAGTTGACCGGGTCGGTGCCGTTCTCGAGCGAGTAGACGAAGTTGGCCACCGTCTGGCCGCCGGCGACGCTAGCAAAGACGTCGCTCGGGATATCGTTCGGGCAGCCGGTGCCCCAGATCTCGCCGTCGAGGTCGGACGCCGCACCGTTGCCGGTGATGCGTGCGCAGCGGCGCAGATCGGTCGAGAGCGCCTCGTAGTCCGAGTCGAGGACGTCGACCCCGAGGTTGGTGAGGAAGGTCTCACCGTGGGTCGTGTTGTTGTCGATATCCGACGCCCAGCCGTAGCCGTCGAGGATCAGCAGACGGTTCTCGCCCGCGGTACAGCCGGCGAGCCAGCCCTCGAGCTTCTGCTGGTCGCAGGTCGGCTGCCCGCCGAAGATCGACAGGGTCGTCTGGTCGGAGAGCGTGCCTCCGTCCAGCCAGTCGGAGACGTACCAGATGACATCGTAGGGCTCGAGCTGCGCCTGCGTGGCACCGTTCATCGGCGGCCGGGGTTGCTGGGTCGGACGGTCCTCGCGCCGGCCGATGCCGTTGTAGCTGCCTCCCCAGCGCGTGCCGACCACGTCGTAGACGTCGTAGTCGATGTCGAACGCGTCCAGGTAGGCCACCATGCGCCCGCGGTGCACGCCGGGCCCGTCGTCACTGCCCTCGCAGTCGTTGACGAGGAGCACCGAGTTCACGCGGTCGAGCGGGTCGAGCGGATCGCAGTTGCCGCCCTGGGCCGGGGCGACCAGCTCCGGCAGCACCTCGAAGCGGCGCCACATGCTGGCGTAGTCGAGTGTGGTGTCGATCGGCGCGTAGCTGCGGCCGGACGGCGCGGTCCCGATCAGATTGCCGGTCTGCGTGTTGCGGAGCTCGAAGAAGTAGGAGACGCGCGTGCCGGCCGAGAAGACGCCGTCCGGGAGGATGTCGTCGCACGGCTCGACCGGGATCATCTCGCCACCCCAGCTGGTGCCGTCGTGCGGGTCGCTCGCGTGGAAGCAGGTCATGAAGGTCCCCGCCCGCGGGATCCCGGTGCCCTGCTCGCGACCGACATCCATCCGCGCCTCGTGCCAGGCATTCGGCGGGTAGGCGACCCAGAACGGGTTGGCGAGGCTCTGACACGGCCCCGGCTCCACCTTGAAGTGCAGGTAGGCGGCGGCGTTGGGCGCCTGGCTCTCGACCAGTGCGGTGTCCGCCCGCACGTACCGCGGCGGGATCTCGAGACCCAGATTCGACGGGTAGCTGTGCGAACCGTCGGAGCGGGCGCTCAGCGCCGACATCCCCTGGTGGGCCTGCTCGGCCATCGGGAACGAGTCGCAGTACTGATTGAAGCTGTCGTTGACGATCGAGATCCCCTCCGGATCGTAGACTCCGAAGCGGATGTTGTCGAAGAACGGCGTGCCGGCATCCTGCAGGTCGCAGGTGCTCTCCGAGCGGCACTGCGAGATCGCCCCGATGCACAGGATCACGGAGTCGGCCTCGGCCGGGACGCCGTCGGAGATGTCGTAGATGTACTCGGTCGCGCAGGTCGCGCCGGCGCCGAAGTGGACGTACTCGTCGTTGATGAGCCGCGACCAGTTGAACGACTCGCCCTGGCCGGGTGCCCCGGAAGCCGGTGTGTAGGGGCAGTGGTTCGTGTTGTACGGCCAGTACATGAAGTCGAAGTACATGCCGGTCTCGAAGAGATCGGATCCGCCGTCCCAGTAGACGTCGACCTGGAACAGCCGCCCGGCGGCACCGTCGATGTCCGGGTTCTCGGGGCCGCCGATCGAGATCGCCGGCGACACGGCGTAGGAGGACATGAACTCGTCGTGCAGGTTGCAGTCGTCCTTGTCGCAGAAGATGAGGAGATTGCCCTCGAGCCCGCAGGCCTCCGGACAGGGCACGTTGATCGGGCAGAGGAGATCGCTCATCGACACGATGCGACCGGCGGGGCGCATCGGATCGAGGGTCAGGTCGAAGTCGAAGCCGGCGAAGCGCGACGGCTCCCAGCCGCCCAGCCCGTCCTCGAAGTCCGCGTCGTCCTGCGGTGCGCTGCCGACCATCATCGAGATGTTGTCCAGCTGCCAGCCGTAGAAGAACTCGCCACCGCGGGTCTCGTCGGAATTGAGGCCGTCGGTCGACAGGCGGAATCGGACCCAGAAGTCTCCGGTGCCTCCGAACCAGGAGCCCAGCTGCACCAGTTCCTCGCTGCCCCCGGCGGCCGGCAGCGGTCCGTTCTTGTCGCCGCCCTCGAAGATGCCGTTCGGGTTCTCCGCGGTGCCGACCTGCTCCCAGAACACGCCGTCGTAGGAGGTCTCGACCCAGCAGGTGTCGAAGCCGGCCTCCGAGGCGTAGCGATGGTAGAAGGAGATCGCCAGCGGCGTGCCACCACCGGCGGTGATCGTGTAGTGTTTCATGATCCCCTGCGACCAGCCGTCACCGTAGCCGGCGGTGTTGTGGTAGCCGCAGATCTCGGGGTTCACGTAGAGGTTGGTGCCGATCCAGATCGACCAGGAACCGCCGACTCCGGGCTCGGCCAGCGGATCGGGGCCATCGTCGATGCCGTCGTTGGCGTGGACGCTGGCGCGGTGCGCGAAGGCGCCCGAGTCGTCATCGAAGTCGTAGACCTGATCGTCCGATCCCGCGTCGTAGAACCAGTGGCCACCGGTGTGCTGGGAGAGCGTGCCGACGCTGGTGAAGTCCATGAAGCGGAAGCCGTCGCGGTACTCGTTGCCGACCGGGTCGCCGTCCATGAAGAACTCCGGGGTCTCGCCCGAATCCGCCTCGAAGTCCCAGATCCCGCCGCGGACCACCGAGCCGTCACCGCTGCCGGAGCCCCCCAGCCACACCGTGTCCTGGAAGGCGCGGAACCCCATGCCTTGCAGGTCGTAGTCGAGCAGTGCATCGCGTTCCTCGGGTGCGACGCGGTCGGCGACGGACTCGTAGCTGGATGCGTATCCGGTCACCGCCGACGCGAGGAGCAGCACTCCTGTCAGAGCCAGCAGAATCCTCATCGAAACCTCCCTTGCCGGCCAGGCGCGCGCAGCCACGGGCACCAGGCGCGCGCGCAGCAGCACGCGAGTACCGGTGCCGGATCGGGCGCACGCGGCGTCCGCCGGGCGCGGTTGTCAACAATGTCGATTGCTGGATACCGGCTTCCCGGCGCCAGACGGCACCGGACAGCGGTCCGGCCTTGGAGGGGACCCCGAGTCACCGGGTCACCCGGCATGAACAGGGCGAACGGCGATGACGGTCTGTGACGGGCAACGGCTCCTTGCGCTGGCGATGGGGCATGCCGCGCACGGGGCGAGGGTTACAGGCGGGAGCGTGGTTCCTCTGGAGCCGCTACGAGACACCTCCGTGTTGCACGATCACGCCGGCTCATTCCGGAGATCCCGGAAGTCCAGTCAGGATGGTGCGACGCCACGACCATCCTAGAGCGACCTTGCGATCCGTGCCCCTGGAGATCTGCGAGCGGAACGCCGTAGCCACTACTCGATTCACACTACGGTACCTCTACGGCAACGGTTGCGCCGGTTCACGGTCGACATGCCATGTTGCGCTCTGCAATTCTCGATGCAGGAATGAGTCGTGGTCATCAAGGTCATTGCCAGCGGGTCGTGCCGTCGTCCGATGCGGCGCGACGCGCTCGGCCTAGGCGCTGGAGCGCCGCTTCGCGTCGACCGAGCGCTCGATGAGCTCGCGCAGGACGTCGAGGTCCACGTCGGCGAGGCGCTTGACGTAGAGGCAGGCCTTGCCGGTCCGGTGCCTGCCGAGGCGGCCCAGGAGTCTCGCGGAGCCCGAGAATCCGGCCATGATGTAGATCGTCAGGTTCTGCCGGCGGGGCGAGAAGCCGGCCAGGAACCAGTCGCCCTCCCGACCGCTGGCGTAGCGGTAGTGATAGCTGCCGAAGCCGACCATCGACTCCCCCCACATCGCGGCGCGCGCGCCGGTGATCTCGCGCATCATCCTAGCGAGCGTCCGGCAGTCCCGGCGCGTCTCGGGGTCCTGGATCGCGTCCAGGAACGCGGTGACGCTGGCGCGCGTCTTGCGGGTCTTGGGCTCGGACATCCTCGAACCTCCGGAGCAGCGTGATGGCGGAGCGCCTGGGGCGTGCTCCACCACCCCGCGGCGTACCCGGCGCCTGTGCTACGCTCGCCGTCCCGGCCCCCTCCGCGACCGCCGGCGCACGCGCGCCGGGACCCCATGGAGCGTCCACACGATGCCGCCGTCACCGAGCGATGCCCCGTCACCGAGCGATGCGCCATCACCGAGCAATCCGCCGTCGGCGAGCGATGCGCCATCGGCGAGGGTCCTCTCCGTCCAGGTGGGAACTCCACGCGAGGTCACCTGGCGAGGGCGCACCGTCAGGACCTCGATCTGGAAGGGGGCGGTCGCCGGTCGCGTCCGCACCGCCGGCGATCACCTGGCCGGCGACGGCCAGGCCGATCGGAGCGTGCATGGCGGTCACGACAAGGCGGTCTACGCCTACCCGTCGGAGCACTATCCCTGCTGGCAGCGCGAGCTCGGCGGCGGCGCGCTGCCGCACGGTGTCTTCGGCGAGAACCTGACGACCGCCGGGCTCGTCGAGCAGGACCTGCGTCCCGGCGATCGGCTCCGGATCGGTAGCACCGTGCTGACCGTCACCCAGCCCCGCCTGCCCTGCTACAAGCTCGGCATCCGCTTCGGTCGTCCGGACATGGTGAAGCGCTTCCATGCCAGTCGACGGAGCGGCTTCTACCTGTCGATCACGACCGCGGGAGAGCTCGGCGCCGGCGACGCGATCGTCGTGGAGAGCGTCGATCG